>CAZEUM010000005.1:0-22273 GCA_964514765.1 uncultured Sulfurovum sp. | reverse complement strand
ATTCAAAGATTTTTTTGCTTGCAGATTGCCTTCTCTCGCTCTTCCCAAAGGGTGCAGTGCTTTTGCCCATACTCTGCGTTAGATTTTCTCGAATTCGCTAAGGCGAGTCCTTCAAAAATCTGCCTTGATTATGAACAAAATCACAGCATCAAAAATTTGGGTATTCACTTAGTGGGGTAATATATATAAATAATGAAGCCAAAGGGTTGAGCGTGAGTGAAACAGAAAAAAAATCACTAAATACAGAACAATTTTATGCTGATGTGAAAGAAAAAATAAAAGAAGGCATGGAGTATAGGGACGCGGTACAACTTTGTGCAGTGATGAGAAAAGGGGAGATGGTTAGTCTGATCTCTGCTGCAATTAACAAATACCAAGAGGCTATTTATGTAAAAACAGAGCTATTTCAGCAGTCAAATATTGATGAATGTGCATTGGCTAGTATGGGAAAACTTTGGCATGGAGAGCATTTTGAAGGCTCATCAGAGCAGATGACTTGTACGGAAGAAGAAATTTTTTTAGATTCTCTTTATTTGGTACTTAAGTATGCAAAGTCCCTAAATCCACTAGAAGAGGTTTTGGCAGTAAATGAGCTACTCTGTGGCGATAAAGAGGCACGTAGAGCCATTTTTAAAATGGCTTTTGATGAAAAATAGATTTACGAAGCTTCTGAGTAAAGATGTTTAGCTTTTTGCACATGGAAGTTAAGACCTATCTCTTTTTCTGTACATCCAAGAGCAAGGGCTACCATTTGAGGCATATGTAAAACAGGGAGCTCTACATCACGTCCCATGACCTTGCTAATGCTGTCTTGGTAAGTATCCATTTTGAGGTGACAAAGTGGACATGGTGTAACCATCATTTCTGCACCGTTATCCATAGCGTCGAGGAGGGCATTACCTGCAAGTACTTCAGAAGTATGGTTTGCTTGAAGTTCTACGTGGAAACCACAGCATTTATTTTTACTCTCATAGTTAACTGGGTTGCCTTCAAGTGCCGATATAAGACGGTCAAGTGAAGTAGGGTTGTAGGGATTTTCATGTCCATTTGCATCTTCGTGTAGCTCTGAGGGTCTGATGTTGTGGCAGCCATAAAATGGTGCTATATTTAGGTGTGAAAGTGGCACTTCTACTTTGTTTTTTATGTTGTCAATGCCATACTCGTCTATAAGTGTATAGAGGAAGTGTTTTATTTCAGATGTTCCTTTGTACTCCAGTCCTACTTCTGCTAGTTTTTCATTGACTTTCGTTTTTAGTTTTGGGTCATGGTCTA
Organism: uncultured Sulfurovum sp.; assembly: GCA_964514765.1. GTDB lineage: Bacteria > Campylobacterota > Campylobacteria > Campylobacterales > Sulfurovaceae > Sulfurovum. The sequence continues at coordinate 21,001 of CAZEUM010000005.1, read as the reverse complement.
GGGCATGTTTTGTCATAGCAGAGTTAAGTTGACAGGTATTGCAGATGGTAATCATCGTAAGACCTAATTTTTCTGCATAACAAATGTTGCGGGCATTTAGCACATGGGCTAAAAACTCATCAAAATCTTGTAGGTGAGATGCTCCACAACAAGAAGCTTCTTCCAAAATAGTAATTTTGATACCAAGTTTATTGGCTACTGCAAGTGTAGAAGATAAAAGTTCAGGGGTAGATTGTTTTGCCGTACATCCTGTAAATAATGCATAGTGTAATTGTTCGCTCATATTTTTCTCCTTACAGCTTATTTGTTTGTGAAATTTCGATGAGTTTTTGTACTTCATCAAGATTTTTTATCTTAGGTATTGAGTTGATAAAGGGTATACCTGAATGCCAGTGAATTTTACCTGTCATCATCATCTTAATTGCCGTTCCTACATGCTTATGCATGCCAAGATAACCTTCAGAATACACAACAATATCGGCCTCATCTAGGTAACCAGTCTTTTTTATGCCACGTAAAAAACCTTCTGCATGACGGGTAGCCACATTTGACTCAGCTATGCCACGTACAAACTGTAGGTTATGAAGTTTACCAATTTTAGCAATAGGGTCTATCTCTTTTGGACAGGCTTCTGCACATTCAAAACATTTGACACAGTCCCAAACACCTGAAGCACTTTTGGCTGTAATTTTAAGACGTTCATCACCTGCTTTATCTCTAGGGTCTATGGTAAACCTATATGCAGCGTTGAGTGCTGCAGGTCCTAAAAATGCATCATTGACTTCAAGTGCTGGACAAGAGTAGTGACAGGCACCACACTGTATGCAGAGGTCAGAGTCTAAGAAATTATCAAATTCAGAAATACTTTGTGTACTTTCTGCTTTGGGGTGAGGGTCAATATAGGAGACTACATAAGGCTTCACTGTCGCATGTTTTTCCCAAAAGTCTGCTTTGTCTATGATCATATCTTTTATGGCACGTTTTTTGCTACTTGGCTCAATAACAAGTTCATCACCAAAAAGTTCTACAAGTTCTAAAGCATTTTGCTTACAAGCTAAGGTAGCTTTCCCATTTACCTTAATCGCACAGGCTCCACAGATACCATGCCTACATGAACGACGGTAAGAAAAACTTCCGTCATGTTCCCACTTGATACGGTTAAGTAAATCAAGGATAAGCTCATCTTTTCCTACTTCCATTTCATAATTTTTGTAGTAAGGAAGATAGTCAGTCTCAGTATTAAATCTAAAGGTTTTTAGTGTTACTTTTTTTCTTTGGCTCATCATACGCTCCTAGTACTTTCTTTCCATTGGCTCAAACTTACCTAGTGTTACTTTGCCCCATGCTATATCAACATTGTAGTCTTTATCCATAGAAGCATAAGTATGTACCATAAATTTTTCATCATTTCTAGTTGGAAAATCTTCACGGAAATGACCGCCACGGCTCTCTTCACGCTTCAATGCTCCCGCTACTACTATCTTAGATGACTCTATCATGTGTCCTAGCTCTATGGCTTCTTGTAGGTCTGTGTTAAAGACTTTTGACTTATCGTCTATACGGATATTTTTAAATCTAGCCAAAATATTGTTTATCAGTATAAGTTGTTTTTCTAAGGATTCTTTGGTTCTAAATATACCAGCATTTTCGGTCATTCCAATCTGGAGCTCATCTCTTAGTTTTGGTACGGTTTCATTTCCATTTGATGTGCTAATAGTGTGCATTTCATCTATGCATCTATCTGCATCAGATACCTTGGCTTTACGTAAAAAGATACCTTTATCAAGGGCTTTTATCATATTTTCACCTGCATGTCTACCAAAAAGCATGGCTTCAAGTAATGAGTTTGCACCCAGACGATTTGCCCCATGTACAGAAATACAGGCACATTCACCAGCAGCATAAAAACCTTCTATAAGTTCTTTGTTTGCATTTTTCTCTACTTGACAGTTAATATTTGTAGGTATGCCACCCATAGAGTAGTGTGCCGTTGCAGAGATATGTATGGCTTCTTTTAACATATCTTGCCCTTGAAAAGCAATGGCAAGTTCTCGAAGTTCTGGTAAGCGTGTAAGGATAATTTTGGGGTCAAGGTGCGTAAGGTCTAGTAGGACGGATTGTCCACCTTTGCCCACACCTTTACCTTGGCGTACTTCTTCCATTATGGCACGGCTTACTACATCACGCGAAGCTAGCTCCATAGCATTAGGTGCGTATTTTTCCATAAAACGTTCGCCCTCTGAGTTAAAAAGACGACCCCCTTCACCACGTGCAGCTTCTGAGATGAGTATCCCTGAGCCACCAAGTCCAGATGGATGGAACTGTACAAACTCCATGTCCTCAAGAGGAATACCACGACGTGCTACGATAGAAAGTGCATCACCTGTATTGGCGTGGGCATTTGAGTTGAACCTAAAGAGTCTTCCGTTTCCACCTGTAGCAAACATGGTTACTTTGGCGTTAAAAATGGCTACTTCAGAGTCTTTAATGTTGTAGGCTACAATACCTGAAACTTTTCCATCTTCATAAATGATGTCAGAAGCATACCACTCATCAAAGACTTCAATGCCTGCACGGTATGCTTGTTCGTAGATGGTTTGAAGTAGGGTAAGACCTGTTCTGTCTTTTGCATAACAAGCACGAGGTTTAGACTGTCCACCAAAAGGACGTATGGCTATGTTTCCTTTTTCGTCACGTGAAAATACTGCGCCCATGCGTTCCGCCCAACGAATTGTCTCTGGCGCTTTCGTACACATGAGCTCAACACAGTCTTGGTCAGCCAAATAATCAGAACCTTTAACGGTATCAAATTCGTGAAGTTCAGTTGAGTCTTCTTCGTGCAGTGCAGCATTTATGCCGCCTTGTGCAGCTCCTGAGTGAGAACGTAGTGGGTGAAGTTTTGTGATGACTGCGGTTTTTTTCCCTGCTTCTGTTAGCTCTTTGGCTGCTGCCAAACCTGCTAGACCAGAACCAACAATGACTGCGTCATATTCATAAATTTTCATATCTAAATTACTGCTCATAGTATCTGTATCCTTTTACAACATAATGATTTTAGAATAGCGTATAGTAGATTAATTTTAGGAGAAACTGTAAGATGTTTTTAAAAAACCTTTGGAGTGTTACATAATATCCTCTTGTAAAATAGTGGACATCCCCTTAAGTTTATTATAAACTATTCGTATTTTAATGGATTTATGATTTCCTTTATTCTATAATTGTTTCAACAGACAAAAAGGTATTTTATGAAACTAAATAGTGACGAAATTAATAAGATTGATACAGATAAACTTTTAATTTTTAAACCTAACCTAGACCTAGTCTTTTATCTTGCTAAAAAAGATAAAATTGACTTTGTATATAATACCTCTGCATTAGAGGGCAATGCTATGACATACCCCGAAGTACAAACACTCTTAGAGGGTGTAACCGTAGGAGGACATAAATTAAGTGACGAACAACAGATACTTAATCAAAATAAAAGTGTTGATTATCTATTTAAACTTAATATTGAGACTTTTACTGCACTACACTCTTTTGTAGCCAAAGAAGAAGCTTTAAAGTGGGGGGGTATTTAGAGAGAGTTCGGTAAACATTGGAGGAACTGATTATAAAGTACCTCATGCAGATACACTTGAAGCTCTTTTTAATGATGGTATAGAGGAGATTAAAAAAATTAATCACTCTATAGTGAGAGCTATTACAATGCTTCTCTTTGCTGCTAAGTGTCAGTTTTTTTATGATGGGAACAAAAGAACATCGAGACTTATGATGAATGCTATTCTTCTTGAAGCAGGTTATCCTATTTTAAATATTAAGGCTAAAGATAAATTGGAATTTAATAGCATGATGATTAGGTTTTATGATGGGGATGATATTGTGCCTAGTGTTGAGTATTTAATGAATTATTACATAGAGAAAAATAGTCGTTTAATCTAAGAAAAATCTACTACAAATATAAAAAAAGACTAAAATTTTAACTAGCCAAAGAAGATATTTGCGATTTAAAATCTTTTGTAGATATAAGCTCTAAACCTATCATTTTTCTACCCATGATATTTTCTATTTTAGAAAAGTGTTTTATGAACATATCAAGCACAGAAAGGTCTTCGACGACAAGTACTTCTGCACCAGAATCATAAGCATCTAAAAGTATTGTACCTGCTTTTGTAAGTGCTAATGTTTTGCTCTCCTTTAGTATGCTAAGACCAGAGAGTTTTTTTGCTCTTGAAAAATGAATGTCATTTATACCCATAGAAGAAAACAGAGCGTGCATTTCATCATGAGAGGCTAACCCTACATAGTGCGCAACTTGTTTTTCTTCCAGACCTTCTATGGTGATTGTTTTTCTTTCTATGGGTTTTGGGGTCTTTTTAACTACTTTTTCTTTTTTTGAAAAGTGAGACATAAGTTGAGAAAAAAGTGAAGGCTCAGGTTCAGGGTTTGCCATGGCTTTGAGTGCTAAGATTGTCTCTGTGTGCTCTTGTGTATTAAAAAGATTGTTTTCATATTCACAATCCATCAATCCTGAATGTACAGAAGTTATAGCTGTCAATATAGCTTCTTCGTTTTCATTGCCATCTTTTATCATTTTATCTGCAAGTAGGAGTATTGCATCTCCAATATATTCACGGTCAAAGTTTTCTGTCTCCGAGGCATAGTGTAAGGCATACAAAGTTTTATAGTATGCTAAATCAGCTTCTGATGCATAGGGTTCAAGCAAGGCATAACTCTGCATAAAGTCATCATCATTGATGATGAGTCCATTATTTGAACGGTAGGAGTTAACAGGGTCTATTTGCAAGCTTGTACCAAGTTTTTCAACAATAGAAACAATAGATTGACTAGCCTCAGTGACTAGACCATTTATGTTCATAATAAGATTTTGTTCTGGAAAAGAGAAGTTCTCATTTGCAGCTTGTATCACAACAAGTAAGTCTTTGGCTGTTGCCTCATCATCCAAAGTAATATTGAAATTTTTATAGTAAGGAAGGTAGTCGGTTTTCGCAGAAAAAAAGAAAGCTCTAATTTCAAGTTTGTGTGACATAGGTATCTCCAAGATATTTATTAGGTAAAAGTATAGCTTAGAAACCCGTAAAAAAGACTAAATATGCAATAGAGTTAAGAGAAAACACTTTAAGTATGTAGCAATTTTGCTAAAAATGTTGGGGTGATGCTTAATTGGTCCAAAATAAGCTACAATACTAGTTATAGAAACTGAAGGGAAATTTGAATGACCACAGCAGATTATCTTAATCATCACTATCTTTCATGGGACTCTGTTATTAGAGAGTTTGAAATCATTACAGAAGCAAGTAAATATCTTTTCAGTTATCATTATCATCTGTCTCCTAAATTCTCTGATGTCAAGTTATAAAATAATAAACTTTCAAACACTAGGTGATGAAAGAGGTTCACTTATTGCTATTGAAGAAGGCTATAATACACCTTTTGATATTAAAAGAGTTTATTATATTTTTGATACTAAAAAAGGGGTTGAAAGAGGTTTTCATGCGCATATTGACCTACAGCAAATTGCTATAGCTATCAAAGGAAGCTGCACTTTTGTTATTGACAATGGTACAAATAGAGAAGAGATAGACCTTAATAACCCTAATCAAGGTCTATACATAAAGGGTTTGATGTGGAGAGAGATGAAAAACTTTAGTAAGGATTGTGTTTTACTGGTATTAGCAAGTGAACACTATAATGAAAATGATTATATTAGAGAGTATGCCAAGTTTTTAGAAGAAGTAAATAAATGATTCATAAATTAGCCGATGTACAATCACTCAATATAGGTGAACATACTACTATTTGGCAGTTTTGTGTGGTGTTGAGTGGAGCTAAACTAGGGAGTAATTGCAATATAAATGCCCACTGTTTTATAGAAAATGATGTCATCATAGGCGATAATGTAACTGTAAAAAGTGGGGTGCAACTATGGGATGGCGTCACAATAGAAGATAATGTTTTTATTGGTCCTAATGTTACTTTTACCAATGACTTTCTTCCTAGAAGCAAAAAGTATCCAGATACTTTCTTGAAGACTATCATCAAGCAAGGAGCTTCTATAGGAGCAAATAGTACACTTGTGGGGGGGTATAACGGTAGGAGCATATGCGATGATAGGGTGCAGGGAGTGTCATGACAAAAGATCTTGGAACTCAAGAGCTTTGGTATGGTAATCCTGCATCATTTCAAGGCTATGTTTGTAAGTGTGGTAATAAGTGTGATGCTAGTTTGCTTTGTGCATCTTGCCTAAACAAGGTATATGGGGGGGTAAATAATTATATTTGCTTAATGACTGCATGATTATTTATGGAAAAAATATAAATTTGAGAACTGTAGAAATAGAAGATGCTGAATTTATTTATAAAATGAGACAGAACAAGGATAAAACAAAATATTTATCTAAAGTTAACGGCTCTATTGAAACGCAAAAAAACTGGATTGAAAGCTATAAAATAAGAGAAGCAGAAAAGAAGGAATTTTATTTTATTATTGAATCCAAAGAGAGTAATAAGTTAGGGTTAGTGAGACTTTATGATTTTCAAAACGATTCTTTTTGTTGGGGAAGTTGGCTTATAAAAAATAATGTTCCAAAAACAACAGCAATTGAGTCTGTATTACAAGTGTATGAGTTTGGGTTTTATGAATTAGATTTTAGACAGTCTCACTTTGATGTACGAAAAGGAAATGATAAAGTAACTGCATTTCATAAAAGGTTCACTGCAAAGATAGTTTTTGAAGATGAAGAAAATTATTTTTTTAATTACAAGAAACAAGATTATGAAAATATTAAAAAAAGATATAGAAGGTACTTATAAAATGATCCCATTCCTAGACCTAAAAGCCATCAACGCACAATATAGAGAAGAACTTATAGAAGCATGTACAAAAGTCATTGACGGTGGTTGGTACATTCAGGGTAGTGAATGTAAAACATTTGAGGCAGACTTTGCTGCGTATTGTGGCACGAAGTACTGTGTAGGTGTGGCAAATGGTTTGGATGCACTCACCCTCATACTTAGAGCCTATAAAGAGATGGGTGTTATGCAGGGGGGAGATGAAGTCATCGTTCCTGCCAACACTTACATTGCTTCCATTTTAGCAATCTCTGAAAATGCTTTGACTCCCATTTTGGTAGAACCTGATTTGGAGACTTATAACATAGACCCAAAGTTGATAGAAGAAAAAATTACTGCTAAGACAAAAGCTATCATGGTTGTGCATCTTTATGGTCAGGTGGCAGATATGGATGCCATCAATGTCATAGCTAAAAAGTACAACTTAAAAGTTATCGAAGACGCTGCTCAAGCACATGGAGCCAAGTACAACACAAAGAGAACAGGTAGCCTTGCAGATGCTAGTGGTTTTAGCTTCTACCCTGGAAAAAACCTAGGTGCTTTAGGAGATGCTGGAGCAGTAACTACCAATGATGAAGCATTGGCAAAGACCATTCGTGCTTTAGGCAATTATGGAAGTCATAAGAAGTATGAAAATATCTATAAAGGTACTAACAGCAGACTTGATGAAATGCAAGCAGCACTGTTAAGGGTTAAACTAAGACATCTTGATAGAGAAACAGAACATAGAAGAACCATTGCAAAATATTATATAGATAATATAAAGAATGAAAGCATCACTCTTCCCTGCAACAATCAGCAAAAACATGTTTGGCATATTTTTATCATTAGAACAAAAAAGAGAGAAGAGTTACAAAAGTATTTATTGGCTCAAGGTATTCAAACACTTATGCACTACCCCGTTCCTCCACACCAACAAGAAGCATATGCAGAGTGGAAAGAGCTGTTATTCCCTCTCACAGAGAAAATCCATCATGAAGTTTTAAGTTTACCCATTAGTGGTATACAGAGTTTGGAAGACACTAAAAAGATTGTTGAAGTAATTGATGACTTTAATTAAAACTTCCATTCTCTCAGCTATTGCTACAGTCATAACAATGATCAATGGCTTTGTAGTCATCAAAATCATAGCAGTGTATGTTGGCCCTTCTGGCTTGGCATTTATAGGACAATTTCAGAACTTTATATCTATACTTATGAACTTTGCCACAGGTGCCATTAATAGTGGTGTTGTAAAATATACTGCCGAACACCGTGACGATGAAGAAGAGAAGCGAAGGCTTTGGAGTACTGCACTTCGTATTAGTTTGTTCGCGACATTTTTTACCTCTTTGTTGTTGGTTCTTTTTCACAATTGCCTGTCCAATTTTTTTTTTAAAACAGATGAATACGCATCTATCTTTCTCATATTTGCAGCGACATTGGTGTTTTTTGTTTTAAATGCTCAGTTGTTAGCCATTTTAAATGGTCAAAAAGAGATCAAAAAACTGATAATGGTTAACATCGTATCGAGCTTTGTTGGTCTTATGTTGACGGGGGGATTGGTGTACTGGTTGGGTCTGTATGGTGCACTACTTTCTTACACTACGGGACAGGCACTCATTTTCTTTGTTACACTTGGGCTTGTTCTCAAAAGTCAATGGTTTAAAGTGGAGCTTTTTACTGCTAAGCTAGACAAAGCGTACCTAAAAAAACTTGCTAAATACACAGCGATGGCAATTACTTCTGCTCTTACAGTCCCCTTATCTCAAATAGTCATAAGACAATACATCGGAGAATCATTAAGTTGGAATGATGCCGGGTATTGGGAAGGTGTCTGGCGTATTTCAGGTGCATACCTTATGGTGATTACGACAACTTTGAGTATCTACTATCTGCCACGTTTATCGGAACTTACAGATAAAGCAGAACTTAGAGCAGAAATATTTTACGGCTATAAAATTATTATGCCTATTGTCATTATTTTAGCACTGGGAGTTTATTTTTTAAGAGATGTAGCCATACAACTTCTTTTTACAAAAGAGTTCATGCCTATGCGTGAGTTGTTCTTTTATCAACTCATAGGAGATGTGTTTAAACTTGCTTCATGGCTACTGGGTTACCTGATGGTAGCAAAAGCCATGACAGGTGTTTTCATAGTGACGGAGATAGGCTTTTCATTGAGTTTGGTAGTGTTGTCTGTATTCTTTGTAGAGATGTATGGTCTTGTGGGTGTGACTATGGCATTTGCAGTGAATTATTTTGTTTATTTGATGATGATGTTGTATATATTTATAGATACTTTAAGGAGATAAGAAGTGGAAAAAGAGATACCTTTGGTTAGCGTAATAATGCCAAGTTACAATCATGAAAAGTACATAGAAGAAGCAATCCGAAGTGTCTGGGAACAGACGTATGCTAATGTTGAACTTATTGTTTTAGATGATGGTTCAAAAGACAGTTCACCTGAAATCATCAAGAAGTTGAAAAAAATCTCGCCTATTCCGATGACTGTTGTTTTGAAAGAAAATGAAGGATTATGTCTGACGTTGAACAAAGGGCTTGAATTATCTAATGGTATGTATATTTGTCCATTAGCTTCAGATGATAGGTTCTTAAGTCATAAAATTCAATTTTTATTTGAGAGATATGAAAAGTTAAGTAACGATGTAGGTGCAATTTTTTCAAAATGTTATGCTATTGATGTAAATGGAATAAGATTATCAGAATTTAATAAAAATTATAAGAATAAAATTACAGATAATATTTTTGAAGACCTTTTATTATGGCGATATGTTTTTCATTACGCTACTGGAATGTTTAAAAAAGATATTTTGCTCAGTGTTGGAGGATATAATGAAAACCATAAGTTTGAAGATTGGGATATTTATTTAAGAATAATCGAAAAGTATAAAATAGTTTATATTGATGAATTTGTAGCTGAGTATAGAGTGGAGTCTGGAAATCATTTAAGCAAACAGTTTTCGAGTACATTAATTGAGGACGTATTGTCTATATTTGAAGATCATGTTTCAAAATATAAAAAAAACAATAATTACTTTTGGAGTAGATATGCTAGAAGTCAAATATATTTAAAAATTTCTTCTTGGAAATATGCTGCAAGTGATTTACGAGGTGCAAGGAAATGGTTAATAAAGACTATAGTACACAATCCTTTGGAATTGAAAGCATATGATTTATTCTTTAGAACATTACTTGGTAATACTATTATAAAAAAATTAAGAAAATTAAGAAAATGAGAATACTATTTATAATTGAAACCCTCGGAAATGGTGGAGCAGAACGTGTATTGGTTAATACGTTACCAGAATTGAAAAAACTTGGTATAGACTGCGAAGTTGCAGTTCTCTTCTTTGATAGAGATGGATTTGTTGAAGAACTAGAAGCACATGGGATTAAAGTACATAGTTTAAACCTTTCTCATAAATGGAACATGCCCGAGGGGATTAGCAAGCTTAATACATTGGTTAAAGACAATCATTATGATATTGTTCATGCACATCTTTTCTTTGCCTACTTTTATGCAGGATTAGTAAAAATATTTAATTCAAAAATAAAAACAGTGACAACCTTTCATAACCTTGGTTACAATACGTACCCTGCAAATACTTTTATGAAAAAACTTCGTAAAAAAATGGATGCTTTGGTTGTCAATAAATTAATAGACAAAAAAGTGGGGGTAAGCAGTGCCGTAAAAGAACATTTTGAAAAACATTTAAACATCCCAGTTGTTGACCTTATTTTCAATTCTTTTCCTTTAGAGGCAATGGATACTTCAGAAAAGGTAGAACGTAGTGAAGTTTTAAAAAAGTATCTTAATTTAAGTAACTACGATGCATTTTCTATTACTCCAGGAAGATTGGTGAAAGAAAAAGGTCATATGTATCTTCTCGAAGCAATTCAACAATTAAATGAAGATACTAATTTGTGTCATTTTATTGTGGGTGCTGGTCCACTAGAAAAAGAAATTAAAAAAGAGATTGAGAAAAAGAAACTTTCAAATGTTGTTTTAATCTCAGGTTTAGAACAGAAATCACTTTTTACTCTCATAAAAGTTTGTGATTTTGTGATAACCCCCTCTATTTCTGAAGGTTTCCCTATGGTTGTAGGTGAGTGTATGGCTTTAAGTAAACCAATCATTGCAACGAAAATAAGTGGTGTGGTTGATATGATTGAAGATGAAAAAGAAGGTTTGTTGCTTCCCCCAAAAAACAGTCAAGCTTTGGTACAAGCCATAGAAAGACTTTATGATGACAAGACCTTACAAACTACTCTAGCAACAAATGCAAAAGAGAAGATAAAACAGTTTGACACCAAGATCATTGCGAAGCAGTGGGTGAAGTATTATGAAGATATGGTGTTGTAATACATATTTTAAGTTTACAATATACATATAAGTGTTACTATATAGATACTTAATCTATAAAATAAGGATTAAACAGTATGAATTTAACACTTATGACTGACAATGAAATACTTTTACTTGTTGCATCAAGGGCAAAAGAAGCACGTATAGCCAACGACTTGAGGCAGAGTGACTTGAGTGTAAAGTCTGGTGTGCCTTTGAGTAGTGTTCGGGTATTTGAGCGTAGTGGTAAAGTGTCGTTTGTCTATTTGGTCAAAATACTACGGGTACTCTCACTCATAGAAGAGTTGGATGGACTGTTCCAAACTACAGAGATGACAGACCTCAAAGAGGTACTGAAAGAGAGCCAAAAATCACGTAAAAGAGTAAGAAAATGAGTAAAACCATAGAGTGTCACGTGAAGCTTTGGGGTGAAGATGTAGGTACCATAGCACAAATAGACCGTAAGATATACTTTCAATATGAACGTACATTTTTAGAGAGTAAACTAGAGATATCACCTTTGCATCTACCTCTTTCAAAAAAAGTATTTGAGACAACTAATTTAGCGTATTTTGAAGGTTTAGCTGGAGTTTTTGCTGATGCTTTACCTGACAGCTGGGGGAACAGAATCGTAGAGAACTATTTTTCAAAATATAAACATCTGTCCCCTTATGATGTTTCACCTTTACAAAAACTGCTCTATATGGGAAAAAGATCTGTAGGTGCGTTGGAGTTTTACCCATCAGAAGGTGCACAGCATGAGAGCATCAAACAGACCTTGGAGATAGCCACACTAGTCAAAGAGTCAAGAAAAGTTTTAAAAGGTGAGGTGACAGAACTTTTACCTGAGCTCTTCAGGATCTCTAGTGATTCACTTGGCGGAGCAAAAGCAAAAGCTACCGTAGGGTTAAATACCACTAGCAATGAGATGATAAGTATGAATGGTACACTGCCCAGTGGTTTTGAACACTGGATGATAAAGTTCGACGGTACAGATGTAAACGGAGAACCCTCTCAGAACCTACTCGCCGAAAAACTTTACCTAGATATGGCAAAACAATGTGGCATTAAGAGTGTTGAATCACACATCATTCATGATGGTGAGCTTTCGCACCTTGCTGTAAAAAGGTTCGATAGAGAGGGAAATGATAAACCCTACCATGTGCATACCTTGGCAGGAGTGGCACATATGAATTTTAGAGATAAAGATACCATGAGTTACGATAAATTTTTTCGTACCATACTGGCTGTGACACAAGACTATAGTGTGCTTGAAGAGGGCTATAGACGTATGGTATTTAATGTGCTCTTTGGCAATCAGGATGACCATGCAAAAAACCACTCTTTTGTTATGAGTAAAAAAGGAAGGTGGAACTTGTCTCCTGCTTACGACCTTTCACCCACTTTCGGATATGGGCACCAAATGGAGATAAACTTTAAAGATAAAGGGGTAAACCATGCAGATCTTTTGGTCATGGCAGAACGTTTTGACATAAAAGATGCAAACGAAATAGTTGAAGAGCAAATACAGGTATTGGAACATTTTGATACGTATGCAAAAGAAGCAGGACTTGACAGAGCAAAAAGAGAAGAGATTGTTAAGAATTTTAAGAAGGTAGGGTAAGTATGTATAGGTTAGAAAAGTGTCACATGAAGCATAGAAAAATACTCTACATCTCCCTCACAGGGATGACAGAAGCTCTTGGACGTTCGCAGGTTTTAGAATACCTTATGGATCTTAGTGTCGAAAATAGCATACATCTTATCTCTTTTGAGCGTGAAGATGACCTTAGTAATGTAGACGAGATAGAAGTACTACTCAAAGAGTATGATATAGTATGGCAGTACATGGTGTACTCAAACAAGTACGGGGTAGCTTCTACCATAGGACAGATACTGCAAGCTATTAGGCTAGGAGCTAAACTCATTAAAACCAATGCCATAGACATAGTGCATGCCCGAAGTATGATACCGGCAACGATGGGTTGGGTACTGAAAAAGATGTATGGGGTGAAACTACTTTTTGACATAAGAGGTTTTGCTATAGATGAAAAGGTAGACGGTGGAAGGCTAGCGAAAAGCGCATTTCTTTACAAAATACTCAAGAGACTTGATAATCATTTGTATAAAACATCAGACCACATCGTGACATTGACACATGCAGCCAAAGAGATATTGCATGAACAATTAAATATTTCTAAAGAGAAAATTACTGTTATCCCTACATGTGCAAGTAAAAATGTATTTATGTTATTGAGTCAAGAAGAAAAAACTGTTTTTAAAAGAGAACTGGGGTATAGTGTTAACGATAAGATAGTCATCCATACGGGAACAGTAAGTCTCTGGTATGACTTTGAAAGTGAAGTACGTTTGGTAAAAGAGATGATGAAGCAAGACAATAGCGTTCATTTTCTAGTGTTGAACAAAAAAGAACAAGCCTTTATAGAAACCATCTTTGACACTTATGATATGCCTAAAGAGAGAGTCAAAATCTCATCAAGTACATTTGATGAAATGCATAAGTATTTAAATATTGCTAACTTGTCACTTTTCTTCATCAAACCCTCTTACTCAAAACAGGCATCTGCTCCAACAAAATTCGCCGAAAATGTAGCCTGTCATCTTCCCTCTGTGACCAATGGTGATGTGGGAGATATGGGGTATTACCTTGAACACTATGATGTTGGAACGGTGGTAGATATGAAACAACTCGATAAAAATATTGAAACAGTTTCTATCGAGATACTAAGAAAGTTAGAAAAGGATGAGATAGATGAATCGCAGTACAACAGACTTTTTGATGAACATTTTGACAAGGATATGGCTGTGAAGAAGTATGTTGAGATATATGGGAAATTGGTGGGTGAAAGATGAAAATAGAGATACCCCAAAATTTTGAAGTGTTTGAAATGAGCATTTTTGAGTAGTTTTATGATAAAATAACACTAAAAAGGATACTAAATGCATACAATAAAATTACATGTAGAAGACAATGTCTATCAAAAAGTCATGACGCTATTAAGTAATTTAAAGTTGAAAGGTTTTAAAATAGAAGAACCTAAGAAAGATGAACCTTTGGATTTTTCAAACTATACAGTCAAAGCATTTAAAGAGATAAAAGACCCCGTCCAATGGCAAAGAAACATAAGAGATGAGTGGAATTAGTGAAAAAATATTTACTAGATACCAATAGTATAATTTATGCTTTGAACAATGGGTATAAGTTCCCAAATTATGATTATGCTATATCTGTGATTAGTGAGATAGAATTATTGTCATATAGTAAATTAACATTAGAAGATGAACATATGTTAAAAACGGCAATCGCTAATTTTAGAAATATAAATATAACTTCAAAGATAAAAGAAGAAACAATAAAAATACGAAAACACTCTAAATTGAAATTACCAGACAGCTTAATTGACGCTACTGCATTTACAGAAAGTGCTATACTCATTACTTCTGATCAGCAACTATTGAATTCAAATTTAACTAAGACAATAGAACTAAAAAATTTGAAATAGTCTATTGCTTTAACGACATTAGGTTCTGTATTTGTATTTATTGTTATTATGACGAGTAGGAATATATAGATGATACCATTTAATAAAGTACCTCTAGTAGGAAATGAAAAACAATATATGAGAATCCATAAAGGTGAAAGATATGACAGAGAGAACAGCCCTTCTTGAATACCTTAAGAGTAATAAGAATAAAACGCAGCAATACAATAGTTTTTTTGACGAGTATATGGCAGTGAAGAAGTATGGTGAGATTTTAAAATGAATAAGTATATATTTTTTACATTAAATGATTTTTCTCAAGATGATGGGGGCACAGTGAGAATGAGAGGTATAGTGAATGCCTTAAGCGAATCTAGTGAATCTGTAACTCTTATTTCTAATACTGTCATGTATAGTAAGTTTGATAACAATGTTAAGCATATATTTTTAGATTATTATCTTACAAAACATAAAAAACAATTTTTTCAGATAATATTAATATTTTTTCCAGTTATTTTATATAAATTTATTTTCAATAAAATTATTTATCGAATGAAAAATATTATTGAAAAACATAATTTCAATGGGAGTACAATAATATTTTTTGAGTATTTTGATAATTCAGTTGGATATATGCTAAAGAAAACCAAATTAATTTTTAATTATATAAATGACGTACATGGTATTGCCACTTTAGAATTTAAATTAAAAAAAACAACTTCGATAAGTGAACAATTTATTAATTATGTTAAATTAATATTGGTAAAAAGGCTTGACCATGGTATCTTTACACAGGCAAATGGTCTTTTGTTTGTAAGCCAGGCAATGCAAGAATATTATGAAGAATATTATCCATCAATAAAAAAATTAGAAAATAAAATAGTACGAGATGGTGTTAGTAAAGAGTTGTGTGTTCAAAAAATAAATAAAAATAATATAGAACTATTACGAGTGAAATATGGTATTGATAAGAATAATAAACTAATACTTTTTTTAGGTGACTTCAAAGACTTAGGTGGAGTAATTGACCTTATTGAAGCCTTTTTACTTTTGCTTGAAAGGGAAGAATCGAGTAAATATAAATTATTATTGGTTGGGGATGGAGAGCGACTTGTTGACGCAAAAAAGATAGTTAAAAAAAATACTCTTGAAGAAAAAATTATTTTTGTTGGACGCATTTTGTATTCAGAAGTTAGAGACTACCAAGAACTTTCTGACGTTATAGTCTGTCCAGACAAGAAACATGAATTTTCTGAATTAGTCCCACATATTAAGTATTTTGATTCTATTATTTCTGGGAAAATTGTTATTAATGGTTCATTTAAGTCGATTAAGGAAATAAATATGAATGAAAAGTATTCAATAGATTTTAGGCCATCTGATATTGTTGACTTATCAAATAAAATAGAATATGTTTTTAAAAATATAGATTATTTGAGCAAAAAATATAGAAATAATTCAAAAGTTGTTTGTCAGAATTTTTCTTATAATAAATCTATACAAGTATTTGTATATGATAATTATATTGAAAAAAATAGTAATAAAAAGAAAAAAAATGAAAAATGTTGATGAAAATGTTGTAAATGATTTTGGATCGGAATGGGGTAAATTTAATCAGTCAGAGGTATCAAGAGAAGAATTGAAAGAAATATGGGATAAATATTTTTCACTTTTTTCATGGGAACAATTACCTAATGATGCAAAAGGGTTTGATTTGGGGTGTGGAAGTGGCCGTTGGGCTGTTTTTTGTGCCCCTAAAGTAAAAGAATTACATTGTATTGATCCTGCCAAAGAAGCACTTGATGTTGCAACGAGAAACCTTTCTATGTATTCAAATTGTAAATTTCATAATGTGATTGTTGATGACATACCTTTTGAAGATAATTCAATGGATTTTGGATATTCATTAGGTGTTTTACACCATGTTCCCGATACAGCATTAGGTATAAAGATGTGCGTGAATAAATTGAAACCTGGTGCACCATTTTTACTCTATTTATATTATGCACTAGATAATAAACCTTTATGGTTTAGGAGTATTTGGAAAATCAGTGACTTTATGAGAAGAGGTATATCTATTCTGCCTAAGCCATTAAAATATCTAGCGAGTCAAATTATAGCACTAGTAGTTTACTTTCCTTTGTCTCGTCTGTCAAAAGTGCTTGATAAACTAGGGTTTGATGTAAGTAATATACCATTGTCTTTTTATCGTGATAAAAGTTTATATACGTTAAGAACTGATGCTTTGGATCGTTTTGGAACACGTCTAGAGCAACGATTTACAAAAAAACAAATAGAGAAAATGATGATTGATGGAGGATTAGATAAAATTAAATTTAGAGAAGACGAACCTTATTGGTGTGCAATAGGATATCGGAAGTATAATACTTTAAAAATTGAAATTAAAAATTAATGTACTATAATATTTTTAAGAAAATTAAGAGAAGCCTCTAATGTTTATATACTTGCTTATGTACTTCATCCCTGTAAGTATGGCTCTTTTCCTTGAACAAAAACAACAGACAAAATTTTTATTATGGATGTTGATTGGCATTCTTTTTACTGTATTGATAGGATTTCGTTTTGAAGTCGGTGGTGATTGGTTTAACTATGTGGCTCATTATGATGATGTAATAGGAAGTACGTTAAAATATGCTATGCGTGGTGGAGACCCTGCACATAAGTTTTTGAATTGGCTCATGGCTCGGTGGGATATGGGAGTGTATGGGACCAATGTAGTGTATGGAGCTATTTTTACTTGGGGACTCATGCGTTTTAGCAGAAGACAGCTTTACCCATGGCTTGCCATTGTTGTAGCAGTACCCTACCTTGTTACTGTTGTTGCTATGGGGTACTCAAGACAAGCAGTTGCTATAGGAATTTTTCTTTTGGCCGTGAGTTATTTAGATGAAGGAAAGTTTAAAACTTATGTTATGCTCATACTTATAGCAGCACTTTTTCATAAAACAGCACTGTTACTGCTTCCTTTGGGGATGTTTCTTTATGAAAAGGGTATTTGGTTAAGAGTCTTGATGATCTTTCCCATAGCTTATGCTGCATGGGATCTTTTGCTGGCTGATAGACAAGAACACTTATGGAAAAGTTATGTTGAAGAGAAAATGCAGTCTGATGGAGCAAAAATAAGGGTAGCTATGAACCTCATTCCTTCATTGTTACTTTTAAAATATAGAAAAGTATGGAAACAAAGTTTTGACGATTATAGATTTTGGTTTTGGATTTCTATGGGCTCTATAGCTTCTGTTTTTTTGGTAAGTTTTGCCTCTACAGCCGTTGACCGTGTTGCTTTGTATTTTCTGCCCATTCAACTTGTGGTATTTGCACGATTGCCATACTTGGCAAAAAAACATATAAAACCATCGGCTACAAAAGTTTTGATAGTCCTTGGCTATGCCCTAGTACTCTTCGTCTGGTTAAACTATGCTACACATTCAGAGTATTGGTTGCCTTATGAAAATCTACTTTGGTTAGATATCTTGTAGCTTTTTTATAGAAATTTATTGATAGTTGATTGTTGTAAAATATAGATGTCTTTAGACAAAAAAATTAGGAATATATATGTGCGGTATAGTAGGCTTTATAGGTAAAAAACAAGAAGATGAAACTCTAAAGAAGATGCTTTCAGTACAGACCTACCGTGGTCCTGATGACAGCGGTATTTTTGTTGAAGGCATTGACGATGTTTATGTACATCTTGGACATAACCGACTCTCCATTCAAGACCTTTCTTCTCATGGGCATCAGCCTTTTGTCTCCAACTGTGGAGCGTACGTCATCGTCTTTAACGGAGAAGTGTATAACTTTAAAAGCATTCGTGAAGAACTTAAAGTACTAGGCTACACTTTTGTCTCTGAGTCAGATACGGAAGTAATACTCTATGCCTATAAGGCATGGGGCATGAGCTGTCTTGAAAAATTCATAGGGATGTTCGTATTTTCTATTTTAGATAAAAAAGAGGGAAAGCTTTTTCTAGTGCGTGACAGAGCAGGGGTGAAGCCACTTTACTATTATGATTATGCTGAAACATTTATGTTTGCTTCTGAACTAAAATCTTTTCATGAACACCCAGACTTTAAAAAAGAATTGAACAAAGAGGTACTACCTTACTACTTTCAATTTGCTTATATTCCTGCACCTCATGCAATATTTAAAAATACTTATAAACTTGAAGCAGGACAGTATTTAATCTATGATTTACAGACAAAAGAGTATGAGATGTTGCAGTATTGGTCTGTGGATGAATGTTATAAAAAAGAGAAGTTTGATAAAAGTGAAGCAGAAATACTTAGTAACCTCGAAGTACTACTTACTGATGCAGTGGAACAGCGTATGGTTTCTGATGTACCTATTGGGGTCTTTTTGAGTGGGGGCTATGACTCTTCTTTGGTGACAGCATTGCTTTCTAAAAACAAAAATAGAAAAATACATACCTATACCATAGGCTTTGAAGACAAAAAGTACAATGAGGCAGAACATGCCAAAGCCATAGCCAAACACTTTAGTACGAAACATACAGAACATTATGTGACACAAAAAGAGATGGTAACGAAAGTAGAAACCCTCCCTTTGTACTACGATGAACCCTTTGGAGACTCTTCTGCCATTCCTGCAATGATTGTTTCAGAGTTAGCCAAAAAAGATGTGACGGTGGCACTCTGCGCAGATGGAGGAGATGAGGCTTTTTGTGGCTATAGTAAATACTTCTTTTTAGAAAAGTTTGCAGCTATATTTTCAAATAAATTTAAAAGGACTATGCTTAAACGTGCATTAAATGTGATGGATGGGAAACACATTGAATGGATAAATAATCTATTACCTAAAAGCATACAACAAACCAATATACATGACAAATACAATAAGTTTAAACGAGCAATGAATGCAGACTCTTTAGAAGAGATGTTCATTAATGCTTCTTCTTATGTAGACCCAATTATGATAAATTCTTTTTTAAAAATAGATATAAATCCCCGTTTATATGACAAATTTGCTATGCCTAAAGGTTTATCTTTGTTAGACAAGATGATGCTTGCTGATTACAAGACCTTCATGGTGGATGATGTTTTAACCAAAGTAGATCGTGCTACTATGTCTGTTAGCCTTGAGGGGAGAGAGCCATTACTAGACCATAGGATTATAGAATTTATGGCAAGAGTGCCCTCAGAGCTAAAATACAAAAATAAACAGGGTAAATACCTAGCAAGAGAAATACTCTACAAACACATACCTAAAGACATGATAGACAAACCCAAAGCTGGGTTTCAAATACCCTTGGCAGAGTGGCTAAGAGAGGACTTAAAACCATTGTTAGAAAAGTATTTGGATATCTCAAAACTAGATGAAGAGATATTTTATAAAGAAGAAGTGCAAACAATGAAAGAAAAATTTTATGATGGTGATTCGTCAAATGTAAATGCTATTTGGTTCATACTCATGTTTCAGATGTGGAGAGAAAAGTGGGATCATGTATGAAAAAAATAGCCATAGTTTTAGTTTTTTTTATTGTGTTTTTTGGCTTTATATTTTTGAATCTTGGCAAATACTTAGACGTGACAGCTAGCCCTGTTAAATCTGACATTATCGTTTGTCTAGGTGGGGGAACGATAGAACGGGTCAAAAAGTCCATATCGCTGTTTGAACAAGGCTTTTCAAAAGAGAAAGTACTTTTACTTCTTGGTGAGTCTTGGTATAATCAACCTTATATACTAGAACACCATCCAGATATTCCTCTTCTTGTAGATGAAAGACCAAAAAACACGATAGAAGAGCTTGTAGCTATTAAGCAGTATATGAAAACACAGGGTTACAAAAGTGCTTTAATAGTGACAGACCCACCTCATAGTAGACGCGTAAAACTTTTGACTTCTTTAGTCTCGCTAGAAGAAGATAAAGATATGACTTTTCGTATGATAGGCTCTGATGTAGGATGGTGGGATGCAGAGAAATATTATAAAAGCGAACGCTCAAGAGCTTCTGTATGGCATGAGATAAAAGGTATAATATACAGTTTAGGAATTTGTGGCATAGGGGGACTATCCAAAGGGTATTTCTAAATAATAAGGAAAAAAATTGCATAAAACAATAGCCATCGTCATCAATACTTCATGGAACATCTTTAACTTTCGTATGGGTTTACTGAAATCTTTACAAAAAGAGGGCTATACCATAGTAGCCATAGCACCCAAAGATGCATACTCTGAAAAACTTGAAAAAGAGGGGTTTATGTATTACCCTGTAAGCATCAATAGCAAAGGTACAAGCCCTAT
>CAZEUM010000004.1:0-22822 GCA_964514765.1 uncultured Sulfurovum sp. | reverse complement strand
ATGGTACAAACCCTGCAACTGCTGCGATGGTTGGCTATGAAGTCATTACCATTAAATCTGATGAAGATGGTACCATAGACTTTGAAACCTTTAAAAAGAAGATGAATTCTGACGTGGCAGCTGTGATGCTAACAGTGCCAAATACCCTTGGTATGTACAATAAACGCATTAAAGAGCTTTGTGCTGTAGCGCATGAACATGGTGCACTTATGTACTATGATGGTGCAAATATGAATGCTATTATGGGTGTAGTGAGACCTGGAGACATTGGTTTTGATGTGATTCACATTAATGTACATAAAACCTTTGCAACGCCACATGGTGGTGGTGGTCCTGGTTCTGGTCCTGTTGGTGTAAACGATAAACTAAAAGAATTTTTACCAGACTTAGGGATTAAAAAAGAGAATGACAAGTATGAATTTACAAGTGGTGGTATTAATTCTATAGGTAAAATATCTCCGTTTTTTGGAAACTATGGCATATCGCTACGTGCAATTACCTATATGACTGTACTTGGCTCAAACGGTATGAAAAATGCCAGCACTAAAGCAGTACTCAATGCCAATTATTTGAGAGTAAGGCTAAAAGATTATTTTGATGTGCCATTTACGGGGATGTGTATGCACGAGTGTGTCTTATCTGCTAAAACTTTGGCTAAAAAAGGTGTTACTGCGATGGATATAGCAAAATATTTACTTGATTTTGGGCTACATTCACCTACGGTTTATTTTCCACTTATTGTGAAAGAAGCCATTATGATTGAGCCAACGGAGACAGAAAACAAAGAAACCATTGACTACTTTTGTGACACCATGATAAATGCAGTGAAGTTAGCCGATGAGAACCCTGAGGCATTTCAAGAGTATCCAAAAACACTTGGAGTATGTAGACCTGATGATACTAGGGCTATTAAAGAGTTAGATGTTAAATTCAAGTACTAAAAAAACGTTTGCACTTTTGACTTCAAAGCGTTTAAGTGCAAAAGAGAATATGCATATAGATAAAGAGCTATTTGAAAGTTTTAAGCCCTCTAGTATACCAATATTTAGAGTGTATGTCTGGGAAAAGTCTTTTACTTATGGCATTTCTCAAAACATAGAGAAGATTAAAAACTTAGCACAGCTAAAGACATATAATCAAAACTATGCACAAAGAATGACAGGTGGGGGCATACTCTTTCATGGGAATGACATATCTTACTCACTCATCATACCAATTTTGTATGTTAAAAACCTATCTGTGAAAAAAAGCTATGAGCTAATATGTAGTTTTTTAATGGAATTTTACAAGTCACTAGGGCTAAAGCCTCAGTATGCAAAAGATTTAAAAGAGATTACTTTGTCAAAAAGTGACTATTGTCAAGAAGGTTTTGAGCCTTATGATATTTTAATTGAGGGCAAAAAAATAGGTGGCAATGCACAAAGAAGAACAAAAGATATTATTTTCCAACATGGTTCAATTTGTATTGATAACTCTACATATAGTTTAGGAAATTCACTTGAAGACTTAGGGCTAAAAATTGGTTTTGAAGAAGCAAAAGACTTACTTATAAAATCATTTTCAAATACTTTTTCTGTTGTATTTGAAAAAAATAACAAGGATATATTGTATGCTTCTTGATGCAAATAAACGACAACGTAAACCAGAGTGGCTTAGAAAGAAAATATCATTTTCAGCACAAAAAGACATGGATCAACTTTTAAATGAAATTGGTATTCATACAATCTGTCAAGAGGCAAAATGTCCAAACATTAGCGAATGTTTTGCTGCAAAAACGGCTACCTTTCTTATACTTGGTGGTATTTGTACGAGAAGATGTACTTACTGCAATGTTGCAACAGGTTCTCCCCTTGAAGTAAACCAAAAAGAGCTAGACCAAGTGGTTCAAGCTGTTGAAAAATTAGAATTGAAATTTGTGGTTATCACAAGTCCTGCTAGAGATGACTTAAGAGACGGTGGGGCAAAACACTTCTTTGATGTGACACAAAATATTTTATCTACTCTGCCAAATACACAGGTTGAACTTCTCATACCTGATTTTCAAGCAAATATCGAAGCGATTAAATTGGTAGCAAATTCTGGGGCTGTGATAGTGGGTCATAATATTGAAACTGTTCCTAGGCTTTACCGTATTAGAAAAGCATCTGTGTATCAAAGGTCATTAGATGTATTGGGTGAGATAAAAAAGTATGCACCCAAAGGTGTAAAAACAAAATCTGCCATCATGCTGGGACTAGGTGAAAGCAAAGAGGAAGTTGTATTTGTATTTCAAGATTTATTAAATGTTGGATGTAAGTTTTTAAGTGTTGGTCAATATTTAGCCCCATCAAATGACTATGAAAAAGTGATAGAATATGTTAGCCCCAAACAGTTTGCAGAGTATAAACAAATCGCAGTAGATATGGGCTTTGAATATGTTCACTCTTCACCTTATGCTAGAAGTTCATATATGGCACATGAGTATGTGAAAGAGAACACTAATAGAAAAGGAAAATGATGTATGATTTTGATGTACTTGTCATTGGTGCAGGACCTGCTGGTTATGAAGTAGCTTCTCTTTTAGGTGAAGCAGGAAAAAATGTGTGTATCATTGAAAAATCTGAAAGTAGTGTTGGTGGAACTTGCCTTAACGAGGGCTGCGTACCTGCTAAAAACTTTTTAGAAACTGCTGCGTATATTAAAAAAGAACAATACTTTAAAAGCTGTGGGGTAAATCATACTGGGAGTTCATTTGATATAAACACACTTAAAAAAGCAACAAATTGTTTAATACAAGATTTAAAAGTTGGCATTTTTTCTAAGTTAAAAAAATCAAAAGTCACCATAGAATACGACAGAGCAACATTTGTCGATAATCATACACTCGCCTTAGAAAATCAAAACAAAAAAATAAGAGCTAAAAATATCGTCATTGCCTCAGGTTCTTCACATAGAGAACACCCACTTTTAAAACTACAAGATGATAAAATCATTTCAAGTAGAGAAGTGTTTACACTTAAAGAGATTCCTAAAAGCATTTTAATTATAGGTGGTGGTGCTATTGGCTGTGAATTTGCATCTTTTTTTAACGCCTTAGGCGTACGCGTAGAGATCTCTGAATTTGCAGCAAAACTTGTAGCAAATGAGGATGATGACATCTCAAGAACACTAAAACGTGAGCTTGAGAAAAAAGATATACACATAGACTTAAACGCAAATGTTACAGACTATAACATAAGTGAAAAAGGTGTAGAAGTGAGCGTTGACAGAGGTAAAAAAGTAGAAATAAAAACATTTGATAAGGTTCTAGTTTCTATTGGAAGGGTGCCAAATACTTTTGATTTACATTTAGAAAATGCAAATATTGAGCAAGACAGAGGGTTCATCGAAGTAAATGAAAATTTACTCTGTCTTAATCATGACAATATTTATGCTATTGGAGATGTGCTTAAGAGTCCAGCACTAGCCCACGTTGCATACTATGAAGCCAAGAGAGTTGCCCAACATATTTTGGAAGAAGAAATGTTTTCAAAAGACTATATTTTCCCATCAGTAACATTTTGTACACCTCAAATAGCCAGCATTGGTAAAAGTGAAAAAGTCTTAAAAGAAAATGACATTAAATTTAAAAGTAAAAAATTATTTTTTAAAACAAATGCAAAAGCAAAAATAAAAGGTGATGACTCTGGCTTTATCAAAGTGCTGTACGATGAAGAAACATCGTTAATCTTGGGTGCTAGCATTATTGGCAATGACGCAACAGAACTTATACATCAGTTTTTAATAGCCATCAATGCTAAACTTGGACTTAATGATTTAGAAAAAATGATTTTTGCACATCCAACTTTGAGTGAATCTAGCTTAGATTTGATTGGCTGATGGAAGATGATTAAAGGGTAGATAAATTCTACAAAACCAATTGATTTAATTTCCTAAAAGGATGTAGATTTATGGGAAATATACAACACGCTAATGCCAAGACAACACCACAAACTAGAAAAGAGATACAAGAGTCTAACGAGACTATAGCAGCAAGACTTTGTTTAAATCCAAAAACAATCATGAAATGGAAAAATGCTGGACGAACCACAGATAAGAAAAGTGGACCTAGCATTCCAAAGTCAACAGTACTGACATAACAATAAGAGCAAATCATATATGAAGGGACTAAAAACAATGTTGTATCCCAAAAATTTGCTATCATAAGGATAAGAAACAAATGGAAATATATATGAGTAAAATGGGAAATAACTTAAACATAGATCAACTGCTTGGAAATCTAAATAAAAATGATGAGAGGTTTTTCAAAACCTTATAAACCGTGATTTAAAAAGAGTACTGATGTTTATATCTGATGATTTTTCAGGTATGAGTGAAACCATAAATACTTTGTTTTCATATTCAGACATTCAAAAATGTGTCATACATCTTGATAGAAATCTATACTGTAATATGAAAAAAGAAGATGCACAAAAAGTGACTAAAACCCTTCATCAAATAAGAATTACTTGTACTGGTTATAAGGCAGCTGTGAGTCTTTATAAATCTGATGTTTTAGATAAGTTTAGAACGCAATATCCAAGCTTTATAAATCATCTTGGAAAAAGAAAAACTGAACATATGTATTTTTTTTGGATATTATATAATTACATACCGACCCTATTTTAAGAGGATTGAAACTCCAGTTTGGATAGAATGTTTTTGAAGACTAGATGATTGCATGTTAGCTCGATTTTAAGAGGATTGAAATCTAATTAGTTACTGTTGCTCTAAATGTGGACTCAGTTGAGGAGTCTTTAAAATTTGTGGATGGTTTTGGAAATGCTAGAGACAAAAAATGAGCCTTAGCACAAGCAAAAAAGAAAATTTGCATTAACAAAGGTATCTGAGTCCTTTAAGGAAAAAGAAGGAGGGAAATATGAGATTAAAGAAGCTTTAAATTTTTGTGATGGATGTGTAAATAAATAATTTTCGTTAATATTTTATTAATGAATTTCTCGAATTAAAAAGAAATTTAATATTTTAAAGGATATGTAAAGTGAAAAAAATAATTTTAGCGTGTATCTTAAGTGTGTCGTTGTGGGCTACACCTAGTACAAATGTGTATACAGTTACTTACAAGAACACAATTGATAAGATTGAAGAAAACTTACTTGAGCAGTTCAAAAGTGCTAGTTTTGTTATTCCATGGAAGATGGATATTTTAGGTGAGTTTAAAGCAAAAGGTCTAGATAAAAAGTTTGGTAAAAAGTTTAATACTTCTAAGCTAACTGGTGTTAAGACTATTATTGCTTGTAACGGTAAATTTGGAAATATGGTAATGAACGCTGATCCCGCTATGATGGCTTATTGTCCTATCCGTATCACTCTTGTAGAAAAAAATGGTAAAACTACTGTTTTATATGTTCGTCCTACCACTGCACCAAAAGATTCAAAAGCATACCCAATTCTTGTAAAGCTAGAGAAAAAAGTTATTGAAGCTATTGAAGATGCTAATGAGATGGAAGACAAGTAATTCCTACTTTATTTATATAAGTGTTTAGTCCCGAAATCTCATGGAATAAGCTATAATTTCTTAGCATCAACAGATAAGAGACTTACATCAAGATTAGGAGAGATTGTTTTTGGGGAATATCTCAAAATAATAGGGAGTGTAATAAATTCTATGTCAACACCTAATTTCTCCTAAAATTATATCATAATCTTAAAGCATCTTTTAGTCTCTCCTTGAAAAATATATTGAGTTGAGAGATGCTTAGGCTCCAGTTCCTGATTGGCATGGTCCATTTTTTCTCAGCATTCAAGATTCCCGCATAGAGTAATTTTAGTAAGCTGTTGTCATTAGGGAAGGCTCCTTTGGTCTTAGTGAGTGTTCTAAACTGACGATGAACTGATTCAATAATATTGCTGGTATAGAAGAACCGCTTGTACTTGATATAGATGCTTTTGCGATAGAAAGCCATAAATCAACAGCAGCATATACTTACAAGATGTTCCTAGGTTTTACACCAATAATAGGACATATTAATGGTGGATACATCATACACAATGAGTTTCATTCAGGCAATATCTGAAAAATGGGGAGTATTATGCCCATGGGATAATATACAAGGTTGGGCTTACAAAAAGTAATGGTGTTATTTGAAAAAGTTTCGTCAAAATATATATAGCTTACACCTCTTTCTTAAAGTTCAGTTCACTTGCTACTTGTCCCAATGCTATGCCACCATCGTTGGGTGGAAATAAGTTAGGCAGTATAGCTTCAGGGAACCTAGTAAGTACAAGTTCTACAAGCACACTATTTTGGAATACACCTCCACTGAGTACTAGAGGTAGGTTTGGGTATTTCTCATAAACAACAGCTATCATCTCTACTAAAGTATGAAAAAACTTAGAGACTGCCATGCTTGTGTCTGACTCAGCTAGCATCTCTTGAAGCAATGGGAATACATCTATGATACCCTCTGCATAACCAAAGTTATAACACCCCTCAACAGAACTATCATACAACTCTTCAAGCATCATACCACTTTCTCCCTCAAAGCTCATAACTTGACAGACACCTAGCAATGAAGCTACAGCGTCAAAGAGACGACCTACGGAAGAACTCAGTGGTGCATTGAGTTCTTTTTGCCACATAATATACTGGGTTTTTAATTCTGATTGGGTAAAAGCCTTGGTGGTTGGATTGTTAAGGGCTAGCACATCTTCGCCATAGAGTGCAAAGAGTAAAGAAAGAGCAACTCTTTTTGGTTCTTTTATGGCTTTAGCTCCTCCAAGAAGTTTGAAGTAGTTTACATGAGCTACTCGTTCATACTCTTCATAATCACACAGCAAAAACTCACCACCCCAAAAGTTCTCATCATCACCATAGCCCGTACCATCAAAAGCCACACCAAAGACTTTGCCCATTATTTGTTTTTCTACCATCACACCCAATATATGTACATAGTGATGTTGCACTTCACGTAGGGGCAATCCCTCGTGGTTGCCCTTGGCATATTTTGTACTCTCATACTGTGGATGCATATCATGCACTAACACATCTGCTTTAAAATGATACATACGTTTTAACGTTTCTATATTTTTCGTATAATACTCTACCGAACCTATACTATTTAAATCTCCAACATGAGGAGAAAGAATCACTTTCTTATCAAAACCTATGGCAATGGTACTTTTTTGATTGGCACCTAAAGCCAATACCTTTTCTTTTAACGTAAAAGGCAAGGGTATGTTCACAGGTGCATACCCTCTTGACCTTCTTAACATCACTTGTTGCTCTTTAACCACCATTACTACAGAGTCATCACAGCCATTAACTATCTCTCTGTCATGCTCCAGTATATAATCATACACCCCCTGTAACTTCTCCAAATCCTCCAAGTTAGTACAGATAGGTTCGTCTGCAACATTAGCTGACGTTGCTACAAGTGGACGTTTTAATTTGTCTAAGAGTAGAAAATGCAAAGGTGCATAAGGTAAAAATAATCCTATACGAGAGATATTAGGAGCTATCCCTTCCGTAGGTCGGGGTGTCCCTTCCCCGACAATTACAATTGGTCGCTCTTTGGAACACAATAACTTTTCTTCAAATGTATTAATATCTCCCCACACCCTAGCCATCTCTATGTCTCTAACCATCACGGCAAAAGGTTTAGAAGGTCTACATTTACGTTCTCTAAGTTTAGCAATAGCCTCAACATTTGTTGCATCACACATGAGATGATAACCACCTACACCCTTGACGGCAACGATATTTCCCTCTAGTAACAATTTAACCGTTTCATCAATTATTGTCGGTGTGGGGACACTCTGACCTACGAGTTGTAATTTTGGACCACAATCCCAACATCCAATGGGCTGTGCATGATAGCGTCTATCTAAAGGGTTTGTATACTCCTCTTCACAGACCTTACACATTGCAAAAAAATTCATAGAAGTATTGGATCTGTCATAGGGTAAATCATGGATGATAGAGTAACGCACTCCACAGTTGGTACAAGTAATAAATGGGTACCCATAGCGACGATTGTTAGGGTCAAAAAGTTCTGCTTCACAATCAGCACATATACTCACATCAGGAGGAATATTTACAGTAACATTACCTTTTTCTTGGGTTTCAATAATTTTAAAATCATCAAAAACCTGGTAATTTATCTCTTCGTAGTGTATAGTATCAATATTAGCCAAAGGGGGGTATTCATATTCTATGGCCACGAGAAACTGTTTGAGTGTAATGCTGTCCGTATTGAGTATTATCTCAACACCTTTACAGTTGTTACTTACCGTCCCAGTCACCAAATACCTTTGTACCAAGGCATAAATAAAAGGACGAAAACCAACACCCTGCACTGTGCCAGTAATTAAGATACGATACGTATTTATCAAAAAAGCCCTTATTGAGTTTAAATAAACTCTATATTACTAGCTATGTGCTTAGTGGGGTAATAGCTATTTATTAGACATCCCCCTTAAGAAAGTGCCCCAGATATTGAATTTGATAATTCTTGGGTACAGGTGTCTAAATTTGGATCCAAAACTTTCTCTCCATAGAGAAAATTAATAGCTTCTGAAAAAATCTCTTTATTGGTCAAATAGACCTTAAAAAAATACTCAATCATTTCAGGATGTTTACTTACAAATGCTAAATAGCCCTGAACAAACAAAGTAGTTTTCTCTTGTGGGCTTACTTCTTTTTCATTAATTTATGACTCTAGTGATGCCCCACCATAAAACATCCCATTACCTTCAACACTTAGCTCATTGTTGAAATAAATCTTATGATTTACTGCTATCTCTTTACTCATTTTTGAAAAAAGATGTTTATTGCTTAAAAGAGATCCCGTTACCGCTATGGCCGTAATCCCCATATTTTGTTTCATTTCATCAAGTTCATTGGCAATGAACTCTAAAAAACTTTCTATTACTCCATAAGAAAGTGTTAACTGATCCACGCCTGCTAGTTTAAAACTCATAGCTGTTCTTATGGTCATTAAAGGGTCTAGGTAAACTTTATTGTCTATGTTTAAAAGTTTATAGTCAATCCTTGGTCCTTTTTCTCCTAAAAATGTCATGGCACTCTCTTCAAGTACTTTAGCTGCCTTAAGTGGGTCTTCTGTTTGTGCAAAATCTAAAACAATGGCTACAATACCCCAAAGCCCATAGAGATTAAACTCTGTATTTGTAAAAATAATTTTAGAAATTTTATCAAAATGTTCTGGAAACTTTTTTTCATAATTTTCCAGTATTTTTACACCTGTTTCATTGCTTGCTTCTATACGTTCAAATATTTCCTTCATAGATCTAAATTCAAATCCAAAGGAAAGGTATTCTAAGGTTCCAAACTTTTGTCCATACGCCAACATATTATTTTTATATGTCCTGCTTAGGTTCACACCAGCAACAATTTCATCTTCCAAATGATGTTCTTTTATCACAGAATAAAAAGAACCTATGAGGGGGTTTACTTCTTCGGTATGTATGGGGAATTCAGGTAAACCTTTGTCGCCAGATATAATCGCTATATCATTTTCAGATACAACAATTTCTATGGGTTCCATTTGTTCCTGTACATCAATTAAATATAATTTTTCATCACTTTGTATAGACTCTGTAGTCATAAATACAAGATCAATACCTAAAATATGAAGTTCACTCATGAGAAAAGATAGTATAAAATCATCAGGAAGTTTAAAACGCAATAAGTCTGCTTCAACCTCTTCAAAATCCATAAGAAACTTTATTTTTTTCTTAAGTTTAATCAGTGGCTTTTCCATGGCACCCAAAGAAATAATTTCATGTTTTTCAGCATAGGCATAATTTTCAATAGTACTAAGATCATAACAAAGCATATCACAAGAAACAGTATTGCAAATTTTTGTAGGAATCGCTATAAAGTAGGTACCATAAAAGGTATTTATTTCAAGTGTTTTTCCTTCTTTTATTTGCAGTGCAACTGCTTCAAACTCTTTTTTATAACTTCTGTTTTCACCTGTTATGCCATACCCACATACTTCACACTCTGTAAAGATATTATAATAATTTTTATGTTCTGTGTCTGTCGCCTCTTTTAAACAATTAGGACAAAAAGGAAGAGGCAATTTTATATCAGATATAAGTAGCGAATCTTTAGGCATTTCATAAACTATATTTGCTTCACTGTTATAGAGAAATATAGAATGGGGCAAGGCTTCAGAAAATTCTGTCGCAAAAGCTTCTAACTCTTCAGGAGTATCTGCTTCAACAAAAAGTTTTAAGAGGAAGTGATCACGTTGTATGCTACCATGTAGAGAAAAATCTTTCAATGCCCATAAAAATATTCTTTCATAGACTAAAGAAGAAAATCTATAGTCGAGTCTAAACTCTAATAACATGCATCAAAACCTTTAATATAGGTATTTTCAGAAACATCTCTTAGTTTTAAATTATTTTTTATCTCTGCTTTTATACCAAAAGATTCAACATAATCAATAATAGTTTTTTCCATAGTAAGAGCAGCTTTCACTACTTCATCTGTCATAGAAAATGTACTGTCTGAGCCTATTACAAAAGGGATAACACCTACTATTTTTACAGGTGGCAAATCTCCCATAAGCTGTGTCATTTGAAGCGTTTGAAGCATTTCAACCTCATGTGCTGAGCCACTCCAAGTAATGTAGTCAGGCACTTTGTCAAAATCAAAACAATATACATCGCCTGTACTAGAATCATCCACATTCACGCAATCAATTAGAACAACTCTTTCATAACCATCTGTAATTATGGGGATGAGTCTTTGTGCCAATGTCCCACCATCTATCACATCCACTTCATGTTCATCTGAAGTAAAAATATACTTTTCTTGAAGAAGATTAGCCATATGTGCACCAATACCTTCATCTCCAAACAGCACATTGCCTATGCCCATAATTAAAATTTTCAAATTTATTCCTTATACTAGTACGTTAGCATGGTAATATTAATGTTTTTTATTCCATTTCATCCCAGAGAAAATAGCATCCATTGTACCATTCTTTCCAAAAACTGCATTAAATACAGCCATATATATGTGTATAACTATGATAATAATAAGAGCCCACATAGAGATATGATGTATTTGTCTTACATTTGCTAAGCCACCCATAAGCACTTCAAACCATCTTCCTATACCATAAAGTACCCCACCTAAACCTTCATGAAAGTTATGAACATATAGTACTAAACCTGTAATAATTAAAAGATAAAAAAGTATATACATGCTTAAAAATGCCATAAATTGCAAGGGATTATAGGTACCTTTTAAAGGGGGATGTTTAGTCAAAAACATATAATACCCTAGTTGCTGAATCCAAATTTTTGGATTCAGCAAGTCTTTCATCGATACAAGCTCTGATTTATAAGTATGTGCTTTACTAAAAAGTGTCAAATAAGTTTTAATGAGAACAGTAGCTATCATTAAAAAACCAAATGCAATATGCACCGCTCTCATATATGCGTATAAGAAATTTGTTGGCTCAGGATTTGAAGATGGGTTAATGAATGGATAAGCGATGTAAAAACCTGTGGCAGTTAATACCACAATGGCTAAAGCTCTAATCCAATGTTGCCATCTATATGCAGGAGTAAACTCCACTACCTCTTCGACTTCTATGAGCTTTCCGTGATGGGTGTTACCTTTATTTTCCGTTGACATATTCGCTCCTTATACGCTACAGACGCCACCATAAAGTGGGTCTACTTTGTATTCGCTAATTTTATTTCCTCGAACATCCATTACTTGTACAGCACAGGCAATACAAGGGTCAAAAGAGTGCACTATTCTGATAATCTCCAAAGGTTGCGTTAAATCTGCAATTTTCAATCCTATGAGGTTCATCTCATAAGGTCCTTTTACACCATTGCCATCCATAGGGCCTGCATTCCACGTTGAAGGTACCGTTGCCTGATAATTTAACACCACACCATTTTTAATGCGTGTCCAGTGAGATAACATCCCTCTTGGTACTTCACCTATACCTCTTCCTTTATACTCTTTGTCGTTATCAATCGTATATCTAGCACAAGACTCTTCGTCTACTTTTAGGTTTTCTACCAAATTGTAAAAGGCTTCTAGCCCATGGTCTGCAATGACTTTTGCTTGAAGCATTCTTGCGGCAGTTCTCCCAAGAACTGTATTTAATGCAGACAAAGGTAAGCCAGTATCTGATAAAAACTGATTTACAATCTTAACCACTCTTTTGTTCCCGCTAACATAAGAAATCAAGATAGAAGACAAAGGACCCACTTCCATAGGTTTCCCATCATATCTTGGAGATTTAATCCAAGAGTACTTCCCTTCAGGATCAATATTTGCAGAAGGAATCATCTTTCCATCTGGACCAACTGATTCACTTTGCACAAAACCAGTATATTTTGGTTCACTGTTACCATAATAAGGGTGTAAAGGCTCATCAAT
Organism: uncultured Sulfurovum sp.; assembly: GCA_964514765.1. Taxonomy (GTDB): domain Bacteria; phylum Campylobacterota; class Campylobacteria; order Campylobacterales; family Sulfurovaceae; genus Sulfurovum. The sequence goes on along the minus strand of CAZEUM010000004.1, from coordinate 10,407 downwards.
CTGATACCATGCATGTGTTGCTTCTTCAGTAATCAAGTCTTCATTAATTTCATGGACAGTACTTAAGTCACCATCTAAAATTATACCTTTATTAAGAAGATAATCTTTTCTTCCAACCATAAGTCCCTCACCAGCTATAAAGTTTTTAATAGTGATTTCTTTCATGACAGAAGGTTCATTACGATACACTTCAGCAGCCATAACAATATCTGCATAATAGGCATTATTGATAAAATTTGTCATATCTTTATATTTCATCATAAATTCAGCCATTCTTGCAGGGTCTAACATATCCATAATGCAGGTCACTCCACCTATAACCAAAGATTGTGGATGAGGATTTTTACCGCCAAAGATTGCCATCATTTGTGCCACTTTTCTTTGCATTTCAAGTGATTTAAGATAATGTGAAAGACCTATAAGATTTTGTTCTGGTGTAAGTCTGTATGTACTGTGTCCCCAATAAGCATTGGCAAAAGGTCCAAGTCCTTGTGGATGAGATGCAAACTTTTTCACAGTCTCCTGAACTTTGAGCAAATCATTTTCACCTGTTGCAATAGGGGTCTTGGTATACTTAAATGCCAACTTACTCGCTTTTGCAGGGTCTGCTTTTAATGCTGAGGTGATATCTATCCAGTCTAAACCATGTAACTGGTAAAAATGCACAGGATGATCATGCATAAAGAGTGTAGCATCCATCAGTGAACGTACCAATGCTGCATTATACGGAATAGTGATTCCTAGAGCATTTTCCATGGTCATCGTACTTTTTAAGTAATGAGAGTAGGTGCATACTCCACAAATTCTTTGCATGAGTAATGGAACATTTCTAGGATCTCTTCCTTTTGCAATAATTTCTAATCCTCTAAAAAGTGTTGAAGAAACAAAAGCATCTACAACAACACCATCATCCCCAACAACCACTTCTACTCTTAAGTGACCTTCAATTCTTGTGATGGGATCAACAACAATACGTTTTAAACTAGAGTTCGTTGTGCCTGCATGTTCATTTGCAGATATATTTTCTACACTTACATTGTTTTCATTAATCATCTATTTTTCCTCTCTTATTCTTTTGGCGGTTTTACTGCTGATATTGCTACATGTGCTGCTATACCTACTGCTGTTGCTGTGAGTAACGCTATACCTATTCTATCTGCTGTTGCATCTGCTCCTAAGCCACCAAAGGCTGTATGGTAAAGCCTATCTCTTAGTGGTTCATTGACTGTACCCATGGTATCCCAAAAGTTAGGTTCAGAACACCCTATACAGCCAAATCCAGCCTGTACTGGCCATGATGTACCTTGATTAAATTTTTGTTTACTACAGTTATTGAAAGTATAAGGACCTTTGCAGCCTACTTTATAAAGACAGTATCCATCTTTTGCACCCGCATCACCAAAATTCTCTACAAATTCACCTGCATCAAAGCGACCTCTTCTCTCACATAAATCGTGGATTCTAAGTCTGTATGCCCACTTTGGTCTATTAAACACATCTAGTGCAGGTAAGGTTCCATAAAGAAGATAATGCATTAGTGTACCAACGATGTTTTTCTCACTCGGAGGACAACCAGGTACATTAATAACTGTTTTGTTCGTCACTTCAGAAAGTCCTACTGCACCAGAAGGGTTGGGAGCGGCTGCTTGTACGCCACCAAAGGAGGAACAAGTACCTATAGCAAAAATAGCTGCTGCATTTTGAGATGCTAATTTAGCAGAATGTTTTCCTGAGTGTCCGTGTCCTCCAATGGTTAGAAAATTTTCTGTATCACCTACTGGTATACCACCTTCTACCATAAGGATGTATCGTCCTTTATATTTTTCCATTGCATTCTCTAAGTTTTGTTCTGCCTGCCAGCCTACAGCTGCCATAATAGTTTCTTGGTACTCCAAAGAGATATAATCAAAAATCAAACTTTCTATGGAAGGATTTGCAGAACGAAGCAGAGACTCTGTACATCCTGTACACTCTGCCATATGTAACCAAATAATAGGCAGTCTATCAGCAACCTTAACGGCCTCTGCCATAAGAGGTGTAAATGATGCTGGTAGAGAAAGCATCGCTGTCATTGCTCCAGCCCACTTCATAAACTCTCTTCTTGAAAAACCATTTTCTTCTATGACTTGTTCTATAGAACTATCTTCTTTCATTTTTGGTAGTTTAGCAAGTTGCTTAATTCTCTCTTCAAATGTGGCATAGAGTGAATTATAGCTTATCTCTTTATTGCTCATTTTCATTTAATTTCCTTTCTATATATTATATATTATATATTATATATTCTAATTTAAGATTAACAAAAACAAAGAGTATAAAACTTGATATACATCAAGACAAATGAATATTTTTTTGATTGTTTAAAACTTATATACAATATGCTACAAAAAAGAACATAACTATTGTAACTCTTATTACATAAACTAATGTGCTTTTATATTCGTTTTGGGCTGTAAAATTCTTTTTTGTAAGCCAGAAGCGAAGATCAATTCGTCAAATGTTCTTTTTAATGCTTTACTTTTAAAATCTTTTGTTACAAGCTCTATTTGAAACCTCACATAATCTCCTACTTTTACTTCAGCAGAATTCACCACAACCCAAAAAGTTTTTTCTGTTTTTTCTTTGATTTCCAAATATGTATAAGCTCCTGCTTGCTCTACCATCACCACTTCACCCTCATAGTAAGGATTGTTATTTTGTGTCTTATGTGGATTTTGAACCTTACTTCCCTTATGTAGCACATTGCTATCTATATTTTTAACCATTTGAGCTAAGGTTCCTGATTCTGTTGCAAGCACCATACATGTTGCCCCAAGAAATAAACCTATTTTTCTATGAGTCGGCATTTAGTGCCTCCCTGTACTGAATTTTAATTCTTACCATTATTTTTCCTTTTGTTTGTTTAGTTTTCGTTTAGGGTAAGCCAAAGCCATCATAGCTAGAACTACCCCTGATGTGATGTACACCCAGTTTGGTATAGGCACGGGGTCACCTGTGGCATACGAATGCATACCTGCTAAGTAGAAGTTCACACCAAAGTATGTCATTAAGATAGAGAAAAATGCTAACACAGAGAGTACTGAAAACAAGTAAACCGAATACCATGACTTTATTAAACGTATATGAAGTACCATTACGTAAACTAGTATAGAAATATACGCCCACGTCTCCTTAGGATCCCAGCCCCAGTAACGTCCCCAAGACTCGTTTGCCCAAATGCCTCCTAAGAAGTTACCTATGACTAAAAATGTTAACCCTAGTGTAAGAGCCACTTCGTTGATGTGTCTTATGTTTTGTATATGTGTATCTATGTGAGGATGTGTAGCTCTTCTTAGCATAAAAAATATGAGTGTAATGAGTCCGAGTATTGCCCCTACTCCAAAAAACCCATAAGAAGCTGTGATGACAGAGACATGCACAGAGAGCCAGTAGGATTTAAGTACAGGTACAAGATTAGTTATCTCTGGATCTATCTCTCCTAAGTAGGCTGCAAATATAAAGATGCCTGCCATCATAAAAGAAGCGGACAAGGCTATGGTCGACTTACGTAAAAATACTACCCCTGCTAGTACCGATGCATAGGCGATGTACACCATCGTCTCATAGGTATTTGATATAGGAGCGTACCCACCTATATACCATCTAAGAGCTATCCCGAAGGTGTGTATGGAAAAAAGTATAAAGGCTACACTAGTGACTATCGTTTTAACCTTTTTCGAGATAAGCTTATTGTAAAACATAGAAGTAATACCATAGACCAATAGCAGTAGACCAAAAAGCAAATACGTCATAGAGAGCCTAAAAAAAAGTGAAAGTTTGTTAAACCATACTTCCATTTCTAGCTTTTTTGTATCAGGCATCACGCGATGTCCAAGTTCTTTTTGATAGGCTTCTATATCTTCTATATAGGTAAAACCCTTATCGTAGGTTCTGTTATACGCAACGTCAAGCAAACGGCTTGTTGACCTTTTTACTTTAGAGTTATCAGAGCTAGCAAACATGGTTTTAAAGTCTACCCATTTGTTGCGTTCATTATTTTTGAGAGGAAAAAGTGTGAGCAGTACTCCCCTGTAAGACATAAATGCGATGTTGAGTCTCTCGTCTACTTTTATTAGGTCTCGCTCGTACGTTCCTCTTTTTGAGGGTACTAAAAGGTTGGCATGTTCTACTTCAGCTGTGAGTTTATAGCTTCCATTTGCATCAAAAAAATCTGTAAATTTTACAAGTTTTTGATTTGCTTCTACACCTAGTTTTCCTCTCAATTTTGGGGTCTTAATCCTGATAAGATTTACTTTTTTCCATATATCAGGACGAGAAAACATACCTAAAACCACCTGGTTGGCATTCATGCCTTCCCAAGAACCTCTCCCCGTGAGCTTAGAAAGCACTTCTCTATTTTGTGTATCAAGAGGCTTCATGCGTCCTACAGGACCTTGCACCACCAGAGTAGCAAAAGCTTGTGCCAATGCTTTTGAGTTTTCTCTATACTCGTCTAAATAGCTATCTATATACTCACTATAGTTACTAGCATTTAAAGGTGTCTGTACAAGTATAAATGCCAAAGGTAAAAGGAGTGAAGCTATAGGCATCTTTCTCATTTTAGAGATAAGGTATTGAAACCTTGATTTTTTATCAAAGAGGTTTAAGAGTAGTCCTAAAAAGAGTAATGCATACCCTATATAGGTTATCTCAACCCCTGGGTCTTTGTTGACAGAGAGCTGTGTGCCTTTTTCATCGCTATCATAGGAAGTTTGGAAAAATTTGTAGCCACCATAGACAAGTGTATTGTTCATATAGATATAGGCATCAAATTTCTCATTATTTTCTTCATCTATCACAGTCACATCTGAAGCAAATTCAGAAGGTGATTTACTCCCTGGGTAACGCGTGAGCGTAAAGTCTATGAGTTCTATATAAAAAGGTGTTTCAACTGTATCTTCTCCTATCTTGATGATGTTTGACTTTTCACCCTCACGGATATGCATCATACCATCAAGCCCAAAATAATGTGTCACCGCTGCACCAAAAAGTATGATGACAAATGCAAAGTGAAACATTGTACGTGCTTTCACACGGTACATCTTGGTTTTATATATGACTACTATGAGATTGGCAGAAGCTATTAAAAATGTGAGTTGATACCACCAAGCGTTATAGACTAGTTCTTTGGCTCTTTGTGAGCCATAGTCATTTTCTATAAATGTACCCACTGCTGCACCTACAGCCAAAACGAGGAACAACACTATCATAAGTTTGTATGAACTTATTATTTTATACATCAACGTTAAACACCTTTTGTGCTATTTTGACACATCTTTAATAGGCAGATTCGTATCTCTAGCGAATCCACCACTAAACAAAACCAATGCTTTTTTAGTTATTACCCCACTAAGTGAATACCCAAATTTTTGATGCTGTGATTTTGTTCATAATCAAGGCAGATTTTTGAAGGACTCGCCTTAGCGAATTCGAGAAAATCTAACGCAGAGTATGGGCAAAAGCACTGCACCCTTTGGGAAGAGCGAGAGAAGGCAACCTGCAAGCAAAAAAATCTTTGAATTAACTAGTTAGTCCTACAGCTTTTTTCACTCACATCTTACCTCCTCTCACTCTTTCAAAAGTTTGGGTATTCACTTAGTGGGGTAATAAGGATGTATCTAGGGCATGCTACCCTAGATACAATATTAGCTCACTTACTTTCTGTTGTTAAAGTAAGATGATTCCAAATCAACATCTTTATTGTTTTCTTCATCAAGGTCGCCATTTTGACGTGCTATCCTTTCCCATTCTTTTTCCAGTGTTGCTTTAAATTTCATTTTAGCATTTATTAGTTTCTGCAAAGGTACCCCTGCTAATGCTTGTGCTTTCTCTTTTGTAGAGAAGTCAGGAGCTTTGTATCTACTTATATTATGGTCAGCCAAAACAGATACCAATAATATTCTTGCTTTTTGTGCTTTTTCATTTGCCACAGCTAAAAGTCTTAATGTCTCTTCAGGTGCATGGAAAAATGATGGGTGTGATGCCACTGCATAATCCCAGTACCATTGCCCAGAACGTATTTCAGCCCTTACTTCTTTGAGCTCTTCATCTGTTGCTCCCACTTCCATTGCTTTAGCAGTCTCTAGGTGTGCTTTTGCCAAGTTGTCCATGGTCAGTTCATGAAGTTGCTCTTTTCTCTCATATTTTCTATGTACTATTTCTGCAAGCGTTTTTTCACTTTCTCTGTGACACGGCATACAAGATCTATCCATCGTGTTCAGTGGATTTTGTAACTGATGATCAGAATATTTTACAGACCCCTCTTGTGTATAAGGCATGTGACAATCTGCACACGACACACCTTTTTGACCATGTATACCTACTTTATAGAGTTCATACTCAGGATGTTGTGTTTTTAACATTTTAGCACCAGATATCTTATGCGTCCAATCAGAGAAACCTCGGTCATCATAATACTTCTCAGCTCCTTCAGCCGTGAGACCATTATCCCAAGGAAGTGTAACTACTTTTGCCACTTTTGCTACACCGTCTTTATCTGTCCATTCTGTCTTTTTAAAATAATACTCTACGTGGCATTGTGCACAAACCAAGTTACGTTTTTCTTGATGCGTTGATTCATTAAACGTAGGTAAACCAGCTGCTTTTAATGCTCTATCGAGGTGAGGCACTCTTACTTGAAGTTCTGCGGTGTTATTATCATGACAAGAAGCACAGCCAACGCTATTTACAATTTCATGTCCATATTTCGACCATTTTCCAGTAAAATACTCCAACTCACCATCTCTTTCTTGAATCCTAGGAACATCTGGAGATTTACAGGTCCAACATGCAGTAGGCATGGGTCCTGTCTTATCATCTACTGGTGCCCCTGTTCTTAGTGTATTGATATTATCCTGTAAGGCATAATAGTGACCTCTTGGCGCATTATAATCTTTAGCAAATCCATACCCTGCCCACAGAACTGCAAGTTGCGATTTTTCTTCAAGCATATCTATAATCTCATGACTCTCTTTTGTTTTTCGCCAAGAACTATATTGTCTAGGGTAATATCTTGCCCACTCTTCACTTTTATATTTTACCTCTTGGGCTACTACGGGTGAGGTAGCCAACTCCACACGTTCTGCCTCTCTTTTGTTAACACTTTGTATCAAAAATATCATAATACCAATAGCTACTACTGAAGCAATCAGTAACAATTTGTAATTTACTTTCATCTTCTTCTCCTTTATTATTTAACTTCTTTAACACCAAGATTGTGTGGTGTAGTAGTTAGCCCTCTCACTTTTCCATGAGGTGTACCTTTATGACAATCCCAACATTTTCTACTAGTTTCAACATATGACTGTTTAAAGTTGTGATATTTATCAGCATTTTCTACGATTTGTGATGTGAGACTACTGTGACAAGATATACAATTATCTTGCACCCTTCTTGCACCATCTTCACTTATCTTCATCGCATGATCATAGGTATCAAAGGTAAAAGCCAATGTGTGGCTCCATCCATCCATCGCTTTTGCTTTATACTTATTAATAAAACTATCTGTTGGTAAATGACATTCAACACAAGTTATACCTGCCACACCATGTGCACTATGTTGCCAAGTGGCATACTGTGTGTTCATCACATGACAGTTAATACAGGCTTTAGAATCTTTAGACAAATAAGACCATGCTTTTGCCATATAGGCCATATAGACAAAAAAGATAGCCGCAATGATAAAAGCAATGATAGCAATCATCTTAAGTATGCTTTTTTCTTTCATTTTACCTCCTTCTCTTCCTTTTCCCGAAGAATTTATAGTAATGTATACAAAACTTACAAATGAATGAGCCATAATTTGTTCAAGCATATTATATATGTTTTAATAAAGGTAATAATTGATATACATCAACACAGTAAATTAAAACTTAATCCCACGTAAGTTAAAAATATCAGAGATACCCCAGGCAAACATTTTTCTAGCCTGTATCTTGTTGGAGAAATTGTTTATATTGAGAAGATTGATTGCTAAAGACCTAAGCAGGGAAGTAACTGCAGGGATTTGTGAAGTTCTCATACGATTGAAGTCTTCTAGGAATGCCACATCTTTTGCATACTGAAGAGAATTCTCTATATACCAGACAGTATCTGTTACCTTAAGTATACGCTTGACCATACTCCATTTTTCACAGAGCACATACAGGTCATCATAAATTCCATGTAATCAATCACCCTTAGCTACAGCAAGCAAAGATTCAAATTCATTCAAGCTTCTTTTCTTGGAAGTGTCAAGAGATTTAAATTGTCTAGAGACTTTTAGCTTTACCTTGACATTTCTAATATCTCTTTTGCTCACATTGCTATCAGGTGGTATATTCTCATCTAGTAAGAATATAAATATTTTATGCCTCGACTTAGTATATGATTTTTTACAATTTACAAAATGAGGGCTCGGGGGGGGGGAGGGATATTTAGAGGCACCCTTTATAATTATCAGAAAAACTCAAAGCTTTAAGGTATCATACACCTTATGATACAATGATTCAAGTATATCAGGACAATCCTGAGAGTAAGTCTTTGGGACTAAACACAATTCCAACAGAATACACGGAAGTCTACGAAAGGAACTTAAAGTCAAAACTCCTTTTGAAATATTTAGGATTTCACCAAATGGGTTTTGGGCTTATGCTTTTAGAGAAGTGGAACAGCGTGGTGGAACTTGACATCTATATTAGTTGGTGCCGTAGTATATTTAAAAAATGAAAGAGGAAACAAAATGAAAAATGTCACCATTCTTGCTAAACTAACCCTCAGCATACTTTATGCTTCAATCCTATTATCAACTACAATCCTTGAAGCAAAAGGTCCACTTACTCGAGAAGTAACAACACAAACTGCCCATAAAATCGCTTTAACTTCGGAACGTATTAACACTGTACTTAAAGAAGCCTATGAAAAGTTTAAAGACAATCAAGAAGGAAAAAATGCAGACTACATTAAAGAGCTTGCCATTGTGGACTCTAAAATATTTGGTATCACACTCGTTACACCTGATGGGAAAGTCTATGAAATAGGAGACACAAAAGAGGTAGTTTCCATTCAGTCAATATCTAAAGTATTTACTGTTGCAAAAGTCATGCAAGAACAAGGTGTAAAATTTGTCCAAGAAAAAATTGGTGTAAATGCAACAGGGCTTGCTTTTAACTCCATTATAGCCATAGAGCAGCATGGTGGGTCAGTATCTAATCCTTTTGTGAATGCTGGTGCTATACAGTCTACGTCTTGGGTAGAAGCGAAAGATTCAAAAGAGCGTTGGGGGAAAATATCTGAAAACATGAATGACTATGCAGGGAAAAAGCTAAGTTTCAATGAAGAGGTTTATGACTCTGAAGTCAATAACAACAAAAGAAACCAAGCCATTTCAAAACTTTTAGATGCCAATGGAAGAATGGGTTCAGACCCACTTGAGGCAACCACGGTATACACCAAACAATGTTCTGTCAATGTTTCTTCTCATGACTTAGGCATAATGGGTGCCACACTTGCAAACCATGGCATGAACCCACTAACAGGTAAAAAAGTATTGGATGCTAATCATATACCTGAAATTTTAGCCATTATGGCAACGGCTGGTTTATATGACAATTCGGGATACTGGTTGTATCTTACAGGTACACCTGCCAAATCTGGTGTTGGTGGAGGTATTTTGGCCATTGTCCCTGGAAAAATGGGTATTGGTGTCATTTCACCACCACTTGATAAGTACGGAAACTCTGTACGTGGTCAATTGGCTGTAGCATACATTATCAAAAAATTGGGTTTAAACCCATTAGCAAACTAAGTAGCATAAGATGAAACTCTCCTACACTTAAGTTACTCTAGTCAATATTGTTACGTTACTAAATATATCAATTTTTTAAATACACAAAGCCTATATAAGGCACCTGAGAGATATTTTTATTTGCCTATTTAGTTAGTGCCGTAATACCAAGGTAAGTCCATCTAGACCTAATTCTGCCATAGCCCCATAGAGTGTACCTTGAAAGCCAGAGTTATTTATCTCTTCTTGATGACCTACTTGTACAGCACCTTTAAGTGAAGTATTTTGATTTAATGTATGTGTATATGATGCATCAGTATAATAAATATTCATAATATTTTCCATATTATAGAACCATGCCCCTACTTCTGTTGCATCTGTTTCATAAGTAGCAGAAACTAGGGCTGTGCCCTCAGAGTTTGGCAATAATTTGTTAAATTTAAAATCGTCTGCATCTGGTCCTTGCCATCTAGTAAGGTATGCTGCCATAAAGGAAATGTTATCTATAGTGTAAGACGCTACTGACCCTTGAGCTAAAATTAAAATGAAATCGATAATCAATTTTAATGTAAAATACAGCATAAAATTAATATAATTTGATATTCTTA
>CAZEUM010000003.1:0-23103 GCA_964514765.1 uncultured Sulfurovum sp. | reverse complement strand
TTGAGACATTCCAAGCACTTACATCGGGGTTGGCAGAAGTGGCTCCTTGAAACATCCCAGAAAAATTATTTACGTTAGAAGTATCCCACATACTAACGTTGACATCCGCACTGCTTGCATCTCTAAACATAAAAGAGAGGTTAGTCATAGTGGAGACATTCCAATCACTTACATCGGGGTTGGCAGAAGTGGCTCCTTGAAACATTTGCCTCATGCTTCTAAAGCCAGACAGATTAGGCACATCTTGTGCATTAACTCTTAGGTTACTAGCCCCACGATAGGCTTGTGTCATACTGCTCCATAAGGCTGTACCCCATTGTTCTATACTTAAAATCTTCAAAACATCTGTAATAGTAGTTAAATTGATATGAAATCGTATGCGCCGAAATCCTCTCCTGTTGCCATTGTTGTCTTGAACACGGATAGTATATGTACCTGGTATTGTATAGACACAAGTGTACCCACTTGGATAAAGGATTGCAGTAGCTCCTGTAACGTCATTCGTACCATCATCATTGCAATCAACATTATAACCATTTCCATCAGTTCTAATAATGGGAATTGTAAACTTATTATTAGAAGAGGAACCTACATTGTCTGTTTTAACTGTAATGACATAGTTATCACTTGGTACTGCCAACAAGACTATAGGGAATAATAATATTTTTAAAATATTTTTTATCATCATATATCCTTGATTTTATCATCATTATAATAAATATTATCATGATGATGATTAAATCATGCTAAATACTTACAGAAGATGCCCCATCTGGTCTTTCTTTACCTTCAAATAGCCCTCATTGTAAAGATTTGGTTTTATTTGTATGGGCAATCTTTCTACTATTTTGATTTGGCCTAGGCTTTCTAATTTTTTAGGGTTGTTTGTAAGTAGTTTTAGTTTGTCAATGCCAAAATACTTTAAAATAAACTCTACAACTTCATACGTACGCTCATCCGCTTTAAAACCTAACTGATGGTTGGCTTCTACTGTGTCAAAACCTTTATCTTGAAGTGCATAGGCATTAACTTTGTTCAGTAGCCCTATGTTACGCCCTTCTTGACGGTGGTAAATGACCATACCACCTTCCTTGGCTATAAGCTCCAAAGCACAATCTAACTGCTCTCCACAGTCACACTTTACAGAACCCATCACATCACCTGTTAGACACTCAGAGTGTACACGTACGGTAGGAACATCAACAAGCATATCTGTAAAAATAGCCATATGCTCTTTGTTCTCTTCGTCTTTAAAAACTTGAATCTTAAAAGTGCCATATTTGGTAGGAAGTGTTGCCACTTGTGATATTTCTATACTATTCATGCAATGATTATACATGAAAATTAGAAATTAGAAATTAGAAATTAGAAATTTTAGTGTAAAATAGTACAAATACTTACTCAAGGCTCATTATGTTCGCACGTTTTAGAAGAAAAAGAATCAATCCTGTCTTAAGAGACTTACTTCAAGAAACACATCTATCTGTCAATGACTTCATCTACCCTCTCTTTGCTAAAAGTGGCACAAACATAAAAATAGAGATAGACTCTATGCCTGGTGTTTTTCAGATGAGCATCGATGAGATAGTCAAAGAATGTTTTGAGCTTAAAAAACTTGGTATCAAGTCTATCATCTTTTTTGGCATACCTGACATCAAAGATTCTGTAGGAAGCGACGCGATGTGTGAACATGGTATCATTGCTAAGACAGTAAGAGAAGTAAAAAAAGCCCATCCAGATATGCTTGTCACCACAGACCTCTGCTTTTGTGAATACACAGACCATGGACACTGTGGAGTCATAGACTCCGTACTGGAAACCGTAGACAATGACATAACCTTAGACAACCTAGCCAAACAAGCTCTAGTACATGCCAAAGCAGGCGTAGACATGATAGCACCTTCGGGCATGATGGACGGTATGATACAAGCCATACGAGAAGGACTTGACTCAGCAGGCTTTGTAAACCTCCCCATCATGTCTTACTCCACTAAATTCTCTTCAGCCTACTATGGACCTTTCCGTGATGTGGCAGAATCAAGTCCAGGCAAAGGCGATAGAAAAAGCTACCAAATGAACCCAGCAAACCGTAACGAAGCCATAGCAGAATCTGTAGCAGACGAGCATGAGGGAGCAGACATCCTCATGGTAAAACCAGCGTTAGCCTACATGGATATCATCAGAGATGTAAAAAACAACACTACACTACCACTAGCAGTCTATAACGTAAGTGGTGAGTACTCCATGCTAAAAATGGCAGCTAAAGCCGGTGTCATAGATTATGACGCTGTGATGATGGAAACATTGCTTGGATTCAAACGTGCGGGGGCGGATATTATTATTAGCTATCATGCTAAGGAAGCGGCGGAGATATTGTCTAGGGCATCTCTAAAAATACCCAATAAATAATCAAAACACAGTAAAAATCCTAAATCCCTTCAATGTCAAATATAATCCCTCTTATTTTGATTATACAAGGGCATTAGATAGTGGTATTTGGCTATGATTACAGTACTGAAACCATCTAAAAAAAGAGCCATTATGGGACTGTTTGATTATGAATTCCAACTAGAGAAAATAAAAGCACATAAGCCACCATTGCAAAGACTAGATGGCTGTTCAAAGAAACTATTAGTAAAACACCTCTTGCACAAACACTTCTACAAAAGGGAATCGTAGCTAAAGAAGAAAGTATCGTAGATGCTTCCTTTGTGACTGTACCCAAACAACGTAAGACAAGAGAAGAAAACAAAGAAATAGAAGAGTACCTCAAAGAAAAGAATGTCAAAGCTAAAGGGGATGTCTAATAAGATGAAATATTGGAAAATATCCAATAATTACTCAATTATTTGGTCTGTATTTTTTTAAAATTTGGCATTTGTGGGTTAATGGGTTTTTTTAAGGGATATTTAGAAGTTCCCTTATGAGGTATTTGAAGAACCTTCAGGAATTAATGCTAGAATTGTGCTTAAGGGTATTCGCTAGAGATGCAAATTCTCCTAATCTTAAGATTCCTTGTTTTTGTTATAAAAATAATTAGTAGCTTCCACAAAACCATCGACTGATCCACAGTCAAAACGTTTTCCTTTAAACTTGTAGGCAATGACTTTCCCCTGTTTTGCCTGTTCAAGCAAAGCATCAGTAATCTGTATCTCTCCGTCTTTACCAGGTTTGGTATCTCTTAAGATATCAAAGATATCTGGTGTTAAAATGTAGCGTCCGATGATGGCCATGTTTGTGGGTGTATCTTTTGGGTCTGGTTTTTCTATCATGTCTGTAACTCTGTATGTGTCGTTTGTACCATCTACGAGATTACCTGCTATGACACCGTATTTGTTGCTGTCTTCCCTAGGAATTTCTTCTATGGCTATAATGGAACATTGGTATTTTTCATAGACCCCTATCATTTGCGTAAGTACGGCATCATTTTCATTGGTGCAGAGGTCATCTGCTAAAACAACAGCAAAAGGTTCATCTCCGATGAGTGTTTCTCCTGTTAGAATGGCATGCCCTAAACCTTTCATTTCTACTTGTCTGGTGTAAGAAAAGGTACATTGGGCAATAAGAGAACGGATATCTGTGAGAAGCGGTTCTTTAGACGTACCTTTGACTTGATGTTCTAATTCATAAGAAATGTCAAAATGGTCTTCAATGGCACGTTTACCTCGACCTGTAATGATAGCCATAGTATAAAGACCTGATTCAACAGCCTCTTCTACACCATACTGTATGAGAGGTTTGGTAAGCACAGGTAGCATCTCTTTTGGGGTAGCTTTTGTTGCAGGTAAAAAACGGGTTCCATAACCTGCGGCGGGGAAAAGACATTTTTTTATCAAGAAGAATCCTTTGGGTTTAGTTAGTAAAGAGATTATATCAGAATAGTGATTAAATCTATTTGGCTAATTTCTGCTTTAAGATGATTTTCCCAGCCTCCACGCCAGGCTGATTGTAAGTGTTGACATCGATGAGTTCACCTACAAGTGAAGTAAGAAGCTCATAATAGAAGATGAGAGAACCCATATGTGATTCTGTTACAGAGGGAATAACAATGGTATCTAAAGGGATATCCCCTTGGTCTTGTAGGGCTTCAATGACTGAATCACATTGCATGTTTATGAGCTTTGAAAAAGGCAGGGTATTTAAAGTGTCCAGTGATTCTAGGTGGGGCAGGGTGATGTTTGGTATACTAATGTCATCATGAAATGTTTCTATTTTTATAAAAGTAACTGACTTGTCTCTAGTGCCTTCCATGATGAGTTGCAAAAAGGAATGTTGGTCTTTTGGACCAATGAGACCAATGGGTGTAAGACCTACATTAAAAGCAGAATTACGCTGAGATTTACCAAGACTCTCGCCCCAAAGTTGTACGTACCATTCACAAAAGTATTTGAGTGTTTCGGAGTAGGCAAAAATACAGTTAATGTGGTATTTAGTATGATTTTTTGCATAATAGACAGCTTTTTTAAGGAGAGTATCTTTGAGGTAGCCATCGTTAAAAAAGCTTTCTTTGACTGTTTTTGCACCATTTAAGAGTGCTTGTATATCTATGCCTGCCAAGGCTAAAGGCACCAAGCCAACAGTTGAGAGTACTGAGAACCTTCCTCCTACATTGTCTGGCAGATACAGCACAGATACATCAGTCTCTTTGGCATATTTCTCAAGTGGTGAATGGGGGTCTGTAACGAATGTGTAGGCAGAAGCATCACTTTGTAAGGAATAAATATATTTATAAATAGCAAAAGTCTCCACAGTATTACCTGACTTTGAGATGACTAAAAAATGGGTTTTTTTGATGTCAAATTTTGAAAGTATATTAGTAATATTAATGGGGTCAGTGCTTTCAAAAAAGTAGAGTTTTCTTTTGATATCTTTTACAGGTCTAATGAACTCATAGACAGCTTTAGCCCCTAGTGAACTACCACCTATGCCAATAACTGCGATGCTTTCTACTTCATCTGATATGCTAGCACAATATCTTAAAATACCTGAAATGTCTTGATGCGGAAGGGCGTAATAACCTACATTTTCTCCTTCTTTTACGATAGCTTGAAAGGCTTTTTCTTGCCTTGCTTTATCGTTGAGCCTAAAGTGTAGTTTATTTATCATAGGAGGCTCTTTGCTTTTTGGATGAGTGCATTAACTTTTTCTTCATACATTTTAGCCAATGCTTTATCTGTAGATTCAAAACGGGTCACTAGTACAGGTGTAGTGTTAGAAGCACGTACTAATCCCCAACCTTTTTCAAAGTTGATACGCACTCCATCCACATCAATGATATTAAGAATCTTTGGAAAATCAGCAGGAGGATTTTTGAGTAATTCTTTCACTTTGTCTATGATAAGGAACTTTTCTTTTTCGCTTGTTTCTACTTTTATCTCTTCTGTGGAAAATACTTGTGGAAGTGCATCAATTTCAGCATCAAGGTCTATGCCATCATGTATGAGTTCTAACATCCTAAGTGTGGCATAAATGGCATCATCGTAGCCAAAATATCGGTGTTTAAAGAAGATATGGCCAGATACCTCACAAGCTAAGTCTGCAGCTGTTTCTTTCATCTTTACCTTTAAGTTGCTGTGACCCGTTTTGTACATGATGGCTGTAGCTCCACGACGTTCAAGCTCATCATACATCACTTGTGAACATTTGACTTCGCCAATGACGGTTGGCTTGTCCATTTTTAGCGCATAAAGCAATGCCATCTGGTCGCCTTTGATGTTGTGCTTGTGGGTGAGTACCGCAATACGGTCTGCATCGCCATCATAAGCAAAAGCGATATCTCCTTTTTTAGCTAGGGCAGCTTTGATATCTAGCAAATTAGCTTCTACCGAAGGGTCAGGATGATGGTTCGGAAAAGTACCATCTGGTTCAAGATAGAGACCCGTATAGCTGAAGTTTAGGGCATTAAAGATGTCCGTTATAACAGTATCTGCTACGCCATTACCTCCGTCTATGACTATGTGTTTTGAAAAGTTTTTTAAATGCGAAAATTGTTCTAGCATATATGTGATGTACGGAGTTTTTACATCAATGTCAGTTTTATTTGTATTGTCAGGGATGACTTTGTTTTGATTGTCAATAATCTCATCACCCAAAGCATAAATTTGTTCTCCAAAAAACGGGCTTTTATCGACGGTCATTTTAAAGCCATTATATTCACTTGGATTATGTGAACCTGTAATCATTATGGAAGCTGCAGGGTACTGTGTCCCTACAAAACCATCTAAATTAGAAGGATTAAGGTCTTCAATTTTTTGATAATTAGAAAAATAGTTTACAGGTGTAGCCACCATACCCATGTCGAGGACTTTACACCCTGACGCATTGAGTCCTGAAGTGAGGTAGTCTCTTAAAATAGGAGAATGCGAACGTGCATCATAACCTATGGAGACTACTTTGTTGCCACCTATCTTTAAGCCTAAGTAATAGCCTATAAGTTTGACCGATTGTTTATTGAGTTCTTTTTTGTAGATACCTCTGATGTCGTATTCTCTAAAGATGGATGATTGAATTGCCATATGTTTTACCTTTATTCAGTATTATGATTCATAACCCTTTGGATTATTGCTCTGCCAACGCCAAGAGTCTTCACACATTTCTTCAATGCTCTTTTTTGCTTCCCAGCCCAATACTTTTTTGGCATATGTAGGGTCTGCGTAACATGTTGCTATGTCTCCCGCTCTTCTTTCTACAATCTCATAAGGCACTTTTTTGCCTGAAGCTTCTTCAAACTTTTTGACCATATCTAGCACTGAATAGCCATTACCTGTGCCTAGATTTACAGTGAGTACTTCAGAAATATTACTTATTTTCTCTACTGCTTTGACATGACCTTGGGCTAGATCCATGACATGAATGTAGTCTCTCACTCCCGTACCATCAGGCGTGTTGTAATCACCTCCAAATACGCTTAACATATCACGTTTCCCAACTGCTGTTTGTGTGATGAATGGCATGAGGTTGTTAGGAATGCCATTTGGGTCTTCACCAATAATACCAGAGACATGAGCACCCACAGGATTGAAGTAGCGTAGTAATACTATCTTCCAATCATTATCAGAGATATATATATCTCTTAGTATCTCTTCAACCATGAGCTTGGAACGCCCATAAGGGTTGGCGGCAGAGAGTGGAAAATTTTCTAAAATGGGGCTAGTATGTGAGTCTTCATAGACTGTAGCTGAAGAAGAAAAAACGATAGACTTACAGCCATGGCTTGCCATCACTTCACAAAGCACCGTGGTTCCATTGACATTGTTATCATAATATTTCAGAGGTTTTTCTACCGATTCACCTACAGCCTTGAGTCCCGCAAAGTGTATAACGCTGTCAATAGTCTGTGTTTTAAATACCTTATGCAAATCCTCTGCATTTCGTACGTCACCCTCAATAGTTTTAAGTGTTGCAGAAAGTATTTTTTCAACACGGCGTATGGCTTCTTTTGAACTGTTACAAAAGTTGTCAAATAGTATAACATCATACCCAGCCTCAACCAGTAAAATAATGGTATGTGAGCCAATGTAACCAGCCCCACCAGTAACTAAAATAGACATAAAAATCTCCCTAAAGTTTAATTAAAAACTAAGTTTCATCCCAGCATAAAAGCTTTCGTTAAATGTTTTATCAAAGGTTTTGTACTCTGTATTTATGTTGCGATAGCCCACAAAAAGGTGAATACTTTGTATGACTTCCATGCCAACTTCAAGTCTAAATTCTGAGTAGCCTTCTCCATCTCTAAACGTGAGAACAGTAGGTGCGAATGCAAAACTTGTAACAAGAGAAGTTGTGGGGATACTGTCATTAAAAGGTAGAATAAAGCTAGCTTTTCCAAAAAGAGGCAGGGCAGCAAAATCGTCAACAAATACAAGTCGTGTGCCAAAACCAAGGCGAAGACCTTGTATGCCTTGAAAAGTATTTTCTCCACTAATCCCTATAGAGAATAGATCATCTCCATCACTATTAAGATAATAACTATCTAAAATGTAAGCCGTACTGTCCGAGTACTCTGCAAAAGTATTTAGATTCATATTGGCTAGAACTTCTAAATCCCTATCGTTTATATTGATACCTACATTACTTTGAGCTTGCAGAACACTAAGAGGCAAAAGAAAACTTAGAAAGAATTTTTTAAAGTGCATATGATAACCTTATAATATTTATATAATTTTAACATAAGATTCTTGAAAAAACCTAGTCTGCTGGTTTATAATTTTTTTCTTTTATAATTTTTTCTTGTTTCATCTTCTTTTTATAGGCTTTTTTCTTTTCAGACATCATCACTGCATCTCGTAAGTCTTCTTCATTGTCATGACGTACTGCATCTATGAATTTACTATGGTCATCAAACTGACCAGTTCTTACCGCCCAAATTAAGGCAATAAGCCCTATGACACCTAGGAGTGTGGAGATACTTATCATTAATATTATAATATTTTCAGACATTATTAACAGCCTCTATAAGATTAGTCATTAACATGTGTTTCATCCTTTATAATTACACTTGAATACTCTAAAGAATCTAAAGAATATTTATATCATATATTATAGCAAGTAAAGAATAAAGGCTTTCATTTATTTTGATATAAAATGTATACTGTTGATGGAAAATGTTAAACAAAATAAAGTATAATCAGTTTAATTATTTACAGGAGCATTTAATATGGCAATTGAAACCGTACAAACGACAGAAGCATTTAAAGTATTGGTAACAGAAGTTACTTCACAAGCAAGGTATAGAGAGCCTATAGCTTTCGGTATCGCTAGAGTAGACAGGGGTCAAAAAAATGCAGAGAAAATCCTTCAAGCAAATTTTGGATTGATTAACTGGAGAGAGAACTTTGCTTCTGCAGCTGTGTTTGTAAAAGCTTTACAAGAAGCAAGATGTGATGTTGATTTTACGGGGTCTGAATTTGTGACAACTATCAATGAAAGTTTTATACAAAATGCCATGGCAGCTTTTGCACCTTATTTAGCCGAAGCTACAGGTGAAGCACATAAAAATGTACAAGTACTCAAAACACTTGCGAACATGGAAGACATTGGAAAAAACTTTAGAATAGTCTTTTTGTTTAAAGATGCCAATGCTCAGTCAGTTGAAGCAGTCTACTTAAAATTGTATGCACTTTCACAAGCAAAAGCAGTGCTTAGAAAAGTAAATCTAAATGGTGCTTTTGGTATCTTGTCAAATGTAGCATGGGTAGGGAACACACCTTATGAACTTGACTACCTAAGAGACAATGAAATAGAGATGAAACTTAGCGGTACATACCCAACAGTAGACTCTGTAGATAAATTCCCAAGGTTCTTACAGCACATCATCCCTGCGGACAATACAAGAATTCTTGAAGCGTCTAAAGTAAGAATGGGTGCCCAACTTGCAGCTGGAACAACAGTCATGCCAGGTGCCTCATACGTTAACTTCAACGCAGGAACACTAGGTCCTGTGATGGTTGAAGGGCGTATCTCATCTTCCGCCATTGTAGGAGCTGGTTCAGATGTGGGTGGGGGAGCAAGTATTTTAGGTGTATTATCTGGTACAGATGCTAACCCAATTAGCATTGGTGAAAATACACTTCTTGGTGCAAACTCTACTTGTGGTATACCTTTAGGTGACGCTTGTATCATCGATGGTGGTTTAGCTATATTTGCAGGAACTAAAATAAAAATACATCCAGATGAGTTAGCTAAGATTGTATCTGCAAATCCATCTATGGCATTTGAGTCTAAGACTACATTTAGAGCAGATGAGTTCCAGGGATTAAACGGTCTTCACTTTAGACAAGACTCTACAACGGGTGAGATAATCCTCAAAAGAAGTACGAGAGAAGTAAAATTAAATGCGGATTTACACTAAGCTATGCGAGTAGATAAATGGCTCTCAGCAGTTAATGTTGTCAAACGTCGTACAGTTGCCACAGACATGTTGAAATCTGGGGTAGTAAACATCAATGATATGAAAGCCAAAGCTTCAAAAGACGTGAAAATAGGCGACAAAATTACTATTGAATACCTTAAAGGTGCAAAACATTATGAAGTACTTCAAATTCCTAAGACTAAGACAATTCCTAAGAGTCAGAAATATGAGTTTGTGAAAGAGCTTTGATTAAAAGTATATAAGCTACTCTGATTATTTATGGTATGATAATAATATGAAAATATGAGGATAGAAATATGAAAACCTTGCAGATAGAGAATCAAGAGATAGAAAAATTTATATCTCAACACTATGGCAATGACACGCAGAGTTTATGGCAAGATTTTGCTACTTTTGTGAAAGTTTCACTTACAGATGGGTATGCAAGCATTTCCAAGGAAGAAGCTAAAAAAAGAGTAGCTAAAGCTATAGATGAAGTGGAAAATGGCACAGCCACGATGCTTTCACAAGAAGAGTATGACAAAGATATGAATGTATTTATGAAGAGCCTTTAGTGACGATTTTGAGAAAGAAAGAGTATCTTTATGAACTTAAAAATATTCTTTCTTTCATTTCCAAAGACAGTGCAAATAGAGCAGTTACTTTTAAAAAACAACTAGACTATCAGCTAGAAAACTTAGTACATTTTCCTTATAAATATAGACAGTCAATACATCATCATGACAAAGAACTAAGAGACCTCATATACAAGGGATATACTATCATTTACAAAGTAGACATGGTAAAAAATGAGATAGCTGTTGTTGATATTTTTAAATGGATAGATAAATAATATTTTAAATACAAGAGTTTTACTAGAAGCATTGGCTACAAGTAAAAAAGAATTAAATGGAAAATAGAAGATGAACACAAAACAACAATTTGAAAAATTATTTAACAATGAAATGCCAACAGACGAAGCACGTTCTTTCTTAATAGACCTTTATGAAAAAGGCGAGACTGGGGCTGACATTGCAGCAGCTGCTTCTGTGATGCGTGAACATTCTATAAAGCTAAACCTCTGCGATGAGCTACTTGAAAAAGCTATAGATATTGTGGGTACAGGTGGTGACAAAAGTGGGTCTTTTAACATTTCTACTACAGTATCACTTTTATTGGCATCTATGGGTAGGGTTGTGGCAAAACATGGTAACAGAAGCATCACTTCAAACTCTGGTTCTACAGATGTACTTGAAGCCTTAGGACTTAATCTTGATTTAAGCAGTGAACATAAAATAAAAATGCTTGAAGAGACAGGTTTTTGTTTTTTTCCTGCTACAGACCATCATCCTGCAATGAAACACATCATGCCTATACGTAAATCTATAGAACATAGAACTATTTTTAACTTGTTAGGACCTCTGACGAACCCTGCTAGTACGCAAAAGTATTTGCTTGGTGTTTTTGACCCCTCTTATGTAAAGGTGATGGCAGAAGCACTGCTGGAACTAGATACCCAAAGAGCCTACATTGTTTCTAGTTTAGACGGTATGGATGAGATAGGCATAAGCAGCAACACGGCTTTTGCTTATGTCGAAGCAAATCGTATATCTGAGGGTGAAATACACCCTGAGACTTTTGGTTTTAAACTCTCGCCAAAAGATGCGATACTTGGTGGGGACGCTAGATTTAATGCACAAATCACTAGAGATATTTTTTCAGGAGAAGAACGTGGGGCTAAACGAGACATAGTGGTACTCAACGCTGCTTTTGCTTTATTTGTCGACGGGAGTGTGAGAGACTTAAGAGAAGCCATAGACATGGTTGAGGCACAGCTTGACAGTCATAAGGCTAAAGAACATTTAAATTTTATGGCAGATGTTAGCCAAAAATTGGCGTAAATTATGGAAATGATTGCATCATTAGATGAACTAGGTACTGTGGTAGAGTATCTTAATGATATCTTAGATAAAAATGCCATAGTATTTTTGCGTGGAGACTTAGCTGCAGGTAAAACCACACTCACGCAGGCTATAGCTAAAAATAAAGGTATAAAAGCAGAGGTTACTTCTCCGACTTTTTCTTTACAGCAGTGCTATGAAGGAAAAGATGCTGCATATCTCTATCATTATGACCTTTATAGGCTAGAACATGAAGAGTTTATGGCCTTAGGACTTTTTGAAGAGTTTGAAAAAGAGGGTTGGCATATGGTGGAGTGGGGTTCTGATGCTCTTAAAACTTTTTTAGAGAGCGTTGGCTATAATGTTACACTCCTAGAGATAACACCATCTAAACATGGTAGAACATATAAGATAGAGACATAAAATGCATACACTTGAAGCCAAAAACCTTGCGAAAACCATTAAAAAAACAAAAATAGTACATAACATTTCTCTTCTTGTAAAAAGCAAAGAGATTGTAGGACTTTTGGGTCCAAACGGTGCAGGTAAGACAACATCATTTTATATGGTATGTGGGCTAACAGATGCCACAGAAGGTCAAGTTTTTTTAGATGGTGAAGAGATTACAAAACTGCCTTTAAGTGCGCGAGCACAAATGGGCATAGGCTATTTGCCTCAAGAGTCTAGTATTTTTAAAGACCTCACGGTGGAAGAGAATTTACTTATCGCTGCAGAAGCACTTAAGCTTAAAAAAGAGCTTGTAGAACATCGCATAGAAAAGTTACTTGAAATTTTCAATATTGAACCAATACGTTCACGCTTAGGTGTACGCTTGAGTGGTGGAGAAAGAAGAAGGGTAGAGATAGCAAGAGCTTTGGTGGGTGAGCCAAAGTTCTTGCTTTTAGATGAACCTTTTGCTGGGGTAGACCCCATAGCTGTGCTAGATATACAAAATATTATCAAACAACTTGTAGATTTAGATATGGGTATACTTATTACTGACCACAATGTACGTGAAACTTTGGGTATTTGTGACAGAGCATATGTGATGAGGTCTGGGGAGATGTTGGCAATGGGAACAGCAGAGGAAATCACCAATGATGAAAATGTAAGAAAATATTACTTAGGAGAACACTTTACGTTTTGAAACTTTTTGAAGTGAAGACACTCTTAGATAATGAAGTTAACATTAGAAATAACAGTGCCGAAATCTCCTTAGATAAACCTGACCCTCTACTAATCACCTCTAAATATCAAGATGAATCCATTGCATTGATTTGTGCTTTGTTCGCCTATGGTAATGCTAGACTCATTGTAAAATTTTTGCAAAGTTTGGATTTTTCTTTGTTAGAGTCCAGTGATGAGCAGATACGAAAAACGCTTTCTTCACACTATTATCGTTTCCAAAATTCTGAAGATGTGGCAGGTATTTTTATTGCTTTGAAACGTCTAAAAGAAGTAGATAGCATAGAAAATATTTTTTATGGGGGCTACAAAAAAGAAGAAAATGTATTAGAAGGCTTATGGGCGTTTATTAAGGTACTTAAAGCCCTTCATCCATACAAGAGTAGAGGCTATAATTTTTTAGTGGGTTCTCTGCCTAAAAAAATCTCTTCTATGGGTACTTATAAACGTTATATGATGTACTTACGTTGGATGGTACGAAAAGATGCACTGGACATGGGATTGTGGTCAAAGATAGACAAAAAAGATTTGATTATGCCTTTAGATACACATACCTTTAAAGTTTCACAACGTTTAGGTTTACTAAAGCGTAAAACATACGATATGAAAGCCAGTATAGAATTGACCAATACTTTGAGAAATTTTGATGAGAAAGACCCTATTAAATATGATTTTGCGCTTTATCGTCTCGGGCAGGAAAAATTACAGTAGTTTAATGCATAATCCTAGTAACTTATAAGGTGAAAAAGGGTATAATCACATCAATATTTAACTTAATAGAGGATGTTTTATGGAAGGTGTTTTTACTTATATAGGCGGGATGTTTAATCTACATCACAACAATCCAAATGATACTGCAATATTGATGGCAATGCATTTGGTATTGGTTACGGTGATTATTCTTGTAATCGCAAAAATGGCAACAAAGAGCCTTAGAGCTGTGCCAAGTGGAACACAAAACGTGATGGAAGCTTACCTTGCTGCTGTTATTGCAATGGGTAAAGATGTGATAGGTGAAGAGCATGCACGTAAATATTTACCATTGATTTCTACACTTGGTCTTTTTGTACTTATTTCTAACCTTATTGGAATTATTCCTGGCTTTGAGTCTCCTACTTCTAACATTAACATAACCTTGGTTTTGGCTTTGATTGTATTTTTGTATTATAATTACGAAGGAATTAAAAAACAGGGTGTTTTTACGTATGTTAAAAACTTTGTACACCTTGGTGATATGAACCCTATTGCAAAATTTGCAATGTCTCTTTTAATGTACCCAATTGAATTTGTATCACACCTTTCTCGTATTGTTTCTCTTTCTTTTAGACTGTTTGGTAATATTAAAGGTGATGATTTGTTCTTATGGGTAATCCTTATGTTAGCACCATGGCTTATGCCTATAATGCCATTGGCACTACTTACCTTTATGGCATTTTTACAATCGTTTGTATTTATGATTCTTGCTTATGTGTATCTTGCAGGTGCATTAGCACTAGAAGATGCACATTAAAATTACCAATAGTACACAAATATGAGACTACAAAATGCACCTTTAAGTTTTGTAGTTAATTTTCTTTTAGGCGTTGCATGGGCAGCTGTGATTATAGGTATGGTGACTTCATTCCTCTCTTTTTATCAAGATTCTTTCTTTTTAGCAATCGTTTCTGCATTTGTAGGGGCTTTACCTGGCATTTTGGGGGTACTTCTTCTTGAGCATATCATTACAGCTAAAGAAAAACATTTAGAGCTTCAAAAACAAACTGCATTACTTGAAAAACTTCTTAAAACACAAGAAAAAATACAAGATTAAGATGATTGTTTATGCTATCACCAGTCCTTCTACCCTTAACTTTAATACATTAGAACAAGATATAGATAGAATTTCCAAACAAGCTACTATGATTGTGTATAGAGATACAAAAAATAGCCATTATGCAAAAAATGCAGCACTCTTTTTGAGAGCTATAAAAAATGATGAAAAAGGTTTTGAAAAAGCACTTTTACATTCAGATTATCTTTTGGCAAAAACCTTAGATGCAGATGGGGTACATTTAAAAAGTACACAATTGTTAGACATAGCAAAAGCAAAGTCTTTAGGCTTATTTGTAGTGGTGAGTACACATAATATAGATGAGGCCAAAAGAGCTGAAGCTTTAGGTGCAGATATAATTACCCTTAGTCCTGTATTTCAAACACCAAATAAAGGTTTACCCATGGGGA
Organism: uncultured Sulfurovum sp.; assembly: GCA_964514765.1. GTDB lineage: Bacteria > Campylobacterota > Campylobacteria > Campylobacterales > Sulfurovaceae > Sulfurovum. Next base: position 7,947 of record CAZEUM010000003.1, on the reverse strand, counting down.
CGGAAAGGTTAGCTAATATTGTTTCTTGTATTAAAATTCCTGTCATTGCACTTGGTGGTATATTGAGCAAAGAGCAGATAATATCTTGCATTGCTGTGGGTGCAAAAGGTTTTGCTTCCATACGTTATTTTAGACCTTATCTTGCTTAGAAGGAATCCAATGTTTAAAATAGTACTACTCACTTTTTTTACGCTTGTCAATATAAATGCAAAAATAATTACAGAAAACTATTCTGTAGAATATGGCATTATTGGTGAGATAGCCAAGGTAAAGGCTACACTTACATCACATAAAAATAATTATGTTATCGATGCAAGTCTAAGCTTAGTTGGACTGATAGCAAACAAGGCTACAGATAATTTAAGAGAAAGACATATTTCCACAGGACACATCAAAAAAGCTAGGTACATCACAGATATGTATCAGATGATAAAATCTTATGGGAACTATACTACAACAACAATCTATAGAGTAAACCATAAGAAAAAGCAGGTGACTAGAGAGTACAAGAAGTGGGAAAATGGAAAACTTATAAAGCATAAAAAAGTAACATTGGGCTACTATGGCAGAAGTGATTTGACAAATATATTTTTAAACTTATCTCAATATAGAAAACAGAAGCCAGGTAAAATATACAAGAGAAAAGTAATAGGTGCAGATAAAAAGAATGGTACAGTACTACTGTCTTTCCCCAATAAAAAAGAAGAGAGAAGTATGAAAAAAGTTTTAGGTAAAAAGAAAAAAGGTGAGTGGTATGCTAAACTTACCATGCAAAGACAAATTTATGACTCTAAAAAAGGTGAACTTGAGCTTAAAATGGGAAGTGATTCTATGCTCGAAAAGGCGGTCTTAAAAGACCTTTTATTTTTTGGGGATGTTCGTATCATTAGACAAAAATAGTATCGTATACAGAGTAAAAAATAAAATGAAAAAAGAAGTAACCTCGCCTAAATAAGCAAAAGGCTATAATCTTTTTAATTATCTAATGAGGAATACTACCATGTTTGAAACCGTCATTGGTCTTGAAGTTCATGTGCAACTTAACACTAAAACGAAACTATTTTGTTCTTGCCCTACCTCTTTTGCAGCACAGCAAAACAGTAATACCTGTCCTACTTGTTTGGCACTGCCTGGTGCTTTGCCTGTAGTGAACAAAGAAGCAGCCATTAAAGCCATGAGACTTGGCTATGCCATTAATGCTGATGTAAATCATAGGTCTTACTTCGATAGAAAATCATACTTCTATCCAGATAGTCCATCTGCCTATCAAATTACTCAATTTACGAAAGCTATAGTGCAAAATGGTGAGGTATTTATAGACCTTAAAGATGGGTCACAAAAACGCATAGGCATGACACAAGCACACCTTGAAGCAGATGCAGGTAAAAACATACATGAGGGTGCGCAGTCAAAAGTAGACCTAAACCGTTCGGGTACACCTTTACTAGAAATCGTTTCCAACCCCGATATGAGAAGCTCAGAAGAGGCAGTAGCATTTTTAAAAAAACTACATGCCACGGTACGTTACTTGGACATATCTGACGCAAACATGCAAGAGGGCTCATTTAGATGTGATGTCAATGTTTCTGTACGCCCTAAAGACCAAGTTGCATTTGGTACAAGAGTAGAGATAAAAAATATTAACTCTTTTAAATTTGTAGCAGATGCCATTGCCTATGAAGTACAAAGACAGAGCGAAGCCTATGAAGATGGTGTGTACGAACAAGAAGTCAATCAAGAAACAAGACTATGGAACGTGGAGGAGGGAGTGACCAAGTCTATGAGGGGAAAAGAAGAAGCCGCAGACTATCGTTACTTTCCGGACCCAGACTTACGTCCTCTTGTAGTCACACAAGAGATGATAGAAGAAGCCAAAATGATGCCAGAACTGCCTGATGCCAAAGTAAAGCGTTATGTAGAAGAGCTTAGTATTAAACATTATGATGCACTAGTCATCACTTCAGACAAAGAGATGGCACATTACTTTGAAATAATGTTAGAGCAAGGTGGGGCAGCTAAAACTGCTGTAACTTGGCTCACTTCAGAGTTACTAGGCCGCCTAAATAAAGCAAGTTTTTCTATAGAAAATTCTCCTGTTGATGCTAAGACTTTAGGTGCATTGGTTGCTAAAATTTCTGATGATACCATTTCTGGAAAAGGTGGCAAAAAATTGCTTGATTACATGATGGAAAATGAGAGTCGTAATATTACTGCACTTATTGATATGCTAGGCTTAGTTCAGGTAAGTGATGATGGGGCTATTTTGGAGATCATAGATGAAATACTGACAAGCAACCCAGAAAAAGTTGAGCAATATAGAGGGGGAAAAGAAAAACTTTTTGCTTTCTTTGTGGGACAGGCAATGAAGGCATCTAAAGGGTCAGCAAACCCTGGAAAAGTGAATGCTTTGCTAAAAGAACGTTTGGTTTAAAGAGTACAAGGGAGAGAAAATGCATAAACATATTGTTAAATTCTCTCACAAACTAGACAAATCATCCAGTTGAAGTGGGACAAAAAGTATGAACCTGTCATAATAGAAAATGATGCAAATAAAGCCAAAGATGCGATAAAAGATGGCTATCAGGTAATACATGCTGATGGATTCTTCGAAAAACTTATGAATATGCTGCTTCAAAAAGGAAACATTGTTGCGATGCTTACCTTAAGAAGTTCAGATATAGATAATATTTATTTTATACTAAATGCCAAAAGTTTGACGCATAATTCTCGTATTTTTAGCCGTATGAATCAGGTAGAATTACGACCACAGTATAAAGCAAGTAAAGTGTATGGCTTGATTGTACCTTGTGCCGTTATAGACCAAAAAATATTTTCTTTTTTGGGTATACACATAAAGGCAGAGTTATTTGTCAAAAATTGATGGAAGAAGGTATTGAAGTCCGTATTTATGAAATTGATACTAGCCGTTATAAAGATACCAAAAATGATGGCTTTTCTTCTCTTGTAATGATAGATGAACAAAGTGCAGTCACAGCCGATCAAGATATTTGACATGTATGAAGAGAGTGCCTCACAATTTATTGATTTGATTGAAAATAATGCAAAAGGAGAACATGTATGAAGATAGCCATAATAGGAGCAGGAAAATGGGGGCAGGCCTTGTACCATGCTTATAGTCAAAACAATGATGTAGTCATTTATTCACGCAATACAAAAGAGATAGAAAATTTTGTATCTTTGGATGAAGCCTTAGATAGAAGCTATTTGGTCATAGCCATACCTGCACAATTTGTACGGTCTTGGATGAAAGAAAACTTTGACGACAGAGGGCAAAATATTTTGGTAGCAAGCAAGGGCATAGAAACTTCTACAGGCTCTTTTTTGAATGATATTTATGCTGACTTTATTTCTTCTGATAGGTTGGCATTTATCTCTGGTCCTTCTTTTGCTGCTGAAGTGCAAAAATCACTTCCTACTGCACTTATGATAAGTGCTACAAATGTAGCATTGGCACAAAGTTATGCAGATTTGTTACCTTCATTTATAAAAGGCTATGTGAGTGATGATGTGGTGGGTGCTGAAGTCTCTGGAGCATATAAAAATGTCATTGCCATAGCTGGTGGTGTATGTGATGGTTTGGGTTTGGGAAACAATGCAAGAGCTGCACTGATATCTCGTGGGCTTGTAGAGATGACACGTTTTGGTGAAGTATTTGGTGCAAAAACAGAAACCTTTTTATCTTTGGGTGGGGCAGGAGATCTCTTTCTTACTGCATCTTCTACACTTTCAAGAAATTATCGTGTAGGGCTAGGACTCTCTCAAGGTAAAAGTATGGATGAGATACTCAAAGAGCTGGGTGAAGTGGCAGAAGGAGTTCCAACGGCAAAAGCATTGTATAAAATTGCAAAAGAGAAAAATATCTACCTACCCATAGCCCAAGAGGTTTATGCAATGATCGAAGAGGGGAAAGACCCTATGGAAAGTGTGAGTGATTTATTGACCCAATCAATACCATAAGGGAATTTGGGTAAAATAACATTTTTTAGAGGAAAATTTTAAATGTATAAAAAAATATTAGTTGTTTTTGTATTATTATCATCTATACCTCTTTGGGCATCACCTCTTACTGATGAAAAAAAGATTGTTTTACCCACTCGTGTTGTCTATGTTTCGGAACTAGAATACTTTGATAAGTCTCAACTTTTTAATGCTTTGGGTGTAAAGCATAAGAGTATGTTTCAGTTTTGGAAAGATGATACTGCCACAATTAACGAAAAACTCATCCCTATTTTGCCCGCTTCCTTGAGAGCATTTTTAGACTCCGAAGGTTTTTATACTGCTACATATACAATAAAAGAGACAAATACAACAATCAGTATTGAATTGAAAGAAAATGAACCTGTTAGAGTGGGTGATATTAACATCTCAAGTGATTATGACATTGGATTACTTGTTTCATTTGAAAAAGGTGAAATTTTTAAAGTTAAAAAGTTTAAATCTATCAAGAGTAAGATTACGGCACAATTACTTAAAAGTGGATATTGTTCTTTTGACTTGGACAATAAAGCCTATGTTGATTTGGAAAAACACAGTGTTAACCTTGTGTATAATTTAAAAAAAGGTGGAGTCTGTACTTTTGGGGAAGTACATATAAAGGGTAACGAAAGCGTACCTGATGATGTAATCAAGTCTCGTGTACGGGCAGAAAAGGGAGCTAGATTTTCTACAGAACTAGTAAGAGAGACTTCAGATGCATTACATTTACTGGCTGCTTTTGATTCAATTCTTGTAGGGGTAGATAGAAAATTTTATAATGTTGTACCAGTAGATATTACTGTAAAAGAGATGGAGAAACCGTATCAGTTTGAAGCTGGAGCAGGTTATGACACTTTTGTGGGAGTACGTGTACACAGTAATATTATCAAGCATAATTTTCTGAGTGATGCACAACAATTAAAACTTCAACTTCAATGGTCACAATTGGAGCAACTAGCTATTTTAAGTTTTGACAGACCCGTATTATTTGATATTTATGGATATTTTATAGGTATAGGGTCTAGTATAGGCTATTCTAATTTGGGATTTTTTGGATTTCAAGAAGACAAATCATTTTTTGACTCATTTTTTAACTATCAGGATAAAAGAACTTTACTAAGGTTAGGCATGGCTTTTGAGGTAATTAATATTAGCCTCTTAGCTAAGACCAGGCGGAGACATGATTTGAAAATTGCAGTAAATGAAGGAGATTTTTTACTTACTTACCCCTATATAGACTATATTTACGATGCAAGAGATTCAAGGTTAGATCCAAAATTTGGTTATTATTTTAGCCTTTATAATGAATTTGGTTTCTCCAGTGGTGATGGAGAAGGCATCTATAATAAGCTTTTACTAGAAGGTAGGTTTATACATACATTTTCAAAGCTTACCTTGTCTGTGGTAGGTATTGCTGGAACTATAACGGAGCAGACACGACGAAGCCTTCCTGAATCAAGATACTTTTTTTCTGGAGGTGCTGTTTTTAACCGTGCCTACGGATTTAGAGAAATGGGTGTAATTATTTCTCCTTCGGAAAACACTATTTATGGTGGTTCTACTTGGGGAAATGTTAATTTAGAGGCTAACCATCCTATATCGGGTGATTTGTATGGTGCGGTATTTACAGACAATACTATGCTAACAGCTAGTAGTTTTGATTTTGAAGGAGCGATTATTACCGCCGCAGGAGTAGGTGTACGATACATAACACCCATAGGACCTTTTAAATTGGATGTGGGTATGAATGTTGCAGACCCTTCACAATTTGCTGTATCATTCCAAATAGGACAATCATTTTAATGAAGAAAATATTTTATGCTTTCCTAATCTTTTTTGTTGTTTTAATTGTGGCTATTGTATTTGCTACAAACTCCTCATGGGTTATCAAAAAAGCAGCAGATGCTTTTGCACCTGAGTATAAGATATCGTATGATGACATACGTGGCAATCTTTTTACAGGAGTAAAAATTGATAACTTGAAATTTGATGGAAAAATATTGAGTAGCAAGATTACATTTTCATGGAACCCTTCAAAAATATTATATAAAAGAGTGGCCATTAATAAAATTAGCGTAGAGTCTTTGGATGTAGATGTTGTAAAAGCACTTATTGCCTCTTTCCCCAGTGATGACAATAGCTCTTCTGCACCTCTTCCCGTGGTTATACTTGTAGGCAAGGTACATGTGAATGTGAAACCTTTTGAAGAGCAGGGCATACTTTTTTCTAAGACAATCTTAGATGTAAAAGATGTCATGTATGCCAATGACGCAATAGGCATTGCGCATCTAAAATTACAAGTAGATACAAATATTACAAGTGTACTACTAGAAGTTTCACTAGAGGATGGCACATTACTTGTTCGTAATTTAGCCCTTAAAAATATAGACAGTGAAGCACTTGAGATGATGTTTTTAACAGACAATACAGATGCAAATGTTTCTGAAGTGACGAAAGTAAAAAGCGATGAAAATAAAACACAAGAGATAAATCCTTTTATTCCCAAAGAAGTACACGTAAAAAAGTTCATAGCAAGCTTAGAGCCAAGACTGTATAAAACAGCCAAGATAGAAACGCTTAGTGTGGAGGTAAATAATCTTAAAGCAGACATTGAAAAAATAATAGCAAACAAAGAGAAGAGCATAGATGTTGAGTATTTTGCACTTCTTTTTGATTCCAATGTAAGCCATTTAAATGTTTATGGAGAACTAGAGGGAGAGACGCTTATTTTTACAGACATTAGCCTAAAAGATGTCAATACTCTTGCACTACAAAGCCTTTTTGCATCAGAAACAAATGCAACAGCACTTGAAAATATTGATGACAATGCTACGTTGATTGAAGACGATAAAAAAGCAGAAGAAACAAAAGAAGAGAATCATCTTGTCCCTAAGTATGTACTACTGAACGCTTTAAATGTTGTTATCTTGCCTGTGAAGCATGATCCAGTAGATATTATGACGCTTTTTCTGAATGTAAAAGATTTTAGGTTCAATACGAAAAAGGTGCTAATTGAAGAGGGATTTGTAGATTTGAACGGCAGAACAAACCTTTCAAACATTGTTTATTCTGGGAAAATAAAAGACAACCAACTCTTAGGAGGTATTGTTATTACCCCTCTTGCTGAACTTTTTACCCTCTACAACCTCCCTATTAGTAGAGAGGCTATAGGTAAGATTAACATAGACATAGATGCTAGCCAAAAGCACATCGTAGTAGACCTAAAAGCAAGTGCAAAACAGATACTGATTGTTGATACGAATGGGTCAAACCAGAGTGATGAGAATGCAAGTAAAGCCTTTAATCTCGATATAGATTCTCTCTTGTCTCATGTGGTTTATACAATAGCAGACAATACAATGATCGCAGATACAAAGATAATGATTTCTACACCTTATGCAAAAGATGTGTCTATCACCAATACCTTTCTTATGGATACAAACATGAGTTATTTTGGTGCGATAAAAGCAGATAAATTAATAGGCATGGATGCAAAGTTAGTGAAGCCTTTAAATAATTTCTCAGTGAAATACAAAGGTGACTTGAATTCTGTGCATACAGATATCTCTTCTGATGGTCTAAAGGGTAGTTTTGTGTCTTCTGACTTTAAAAAAGGTCATTTCCATATAGAAACTACAGAAGCTCTTAAGGTAGATAAGATGCTTGTACTTCCTGGGGAGTTAAATGGAAGTAAAGTAAATGTTGCAATAGACGTACCTTTGGACTTTGAAAAAATTACCCCTCTTGTCGCAAAAGCAAAAATTAGTTCCAATATTGCTAATATTGATGTAGATATTAGCCATGGAGAGCTAGTAAAAGCAAAAGTTACAAGTACAATACCCAATAATTCTCTTTTAAAAAACTTTGATAAAAATGTAAAATGGAATGCGATTTCACCTATGGTCATAAATATTGATTTAGGTAAAAAAGATGCAAAATTAAAGGTAAAAT
>CAZEUM010000002.1:0-29840 GCA_964514765.1 uncultured Sulfurovum sp. | reverse complement strand
TTGAGTCTGGAATGATGCCAGCATGTGTGGTTGCCTGTCCTGTTGAAGCCAATATTTTTGGAGATCTTGAAGATAATCATTCTAATATTTCATTATATATTATGGAGCATAGAGGGGCTGTACAAGTACGTAAACCTGAAAAACACACTTCCCCCACACACTTTTATGTAGGTGGTGGTAACCAAACATTGAACCCACTTGCACATCAGAGAATTGAAGGTTACAGTCTTTTCAATAATATCACACATTTAGATCATGTTGGTGACAAAAATCATGGTATTTTAGATAGATTTTTAGCGCCATTTGTTGGTCATGAAAAACTAGATAATACAAGTTTTATAGAATCTGCTTCTACAGATGATTCACAGGTCCAAGAGGGAGGTCACTAAGATGCTAGAGAGTACAATTGATGCAACACAGGCTATTGTAACATTGGACGTGCCTATTCAGGGTATTGTTTGGGGTAGTATTATTACTGTCAATATGTGGGCAAAAAGTATTGGGACGGGTGTGGTATTTTTAGCAGCATACCTTTGGTTTAGACATTCAAAAGAGTCTATGCCTAATTTACGATGGATTATGCCAATCATATCATTTTTGGCACTAAATATTTTTTTATTGTTTACATTAATAGATTTACACCAGCCATATAGAATGATACATATCTTTACGCACCCACATTGGACTTCATCTATTACAGTTGGTGCATGGCTAGCTTCTATTTTCTTAGGATTTGTTTCGGTACTTATGGTAATTGGCATAGCAGATGCATTCCCATCATTAGGTGGTAAAAAATGTAAAGTAACTGCAATGGCTAGAAGTAAATCAGGATTATATGAAAAAATTATGCCATTTTTAGTATTTTTAGCTATTCCTGTTACAACCTATACGGCAATCATCATGGCACAGGCATCTGCAAGAGAATTATGGCAAGCACCTACAGAAGTTATGCAAATGATGTGGGCAGCTCTTATGGCTGGTTCGGCAGCACTTATCTTCATCTCAGGTGCATGGTCTAAGGAAGCTAGAAAAGACTTAGCCTTGGTATTGACTATAGCGGTATTCTTCTCTTTTGCTATGTATATGTCTGAGTATTTCTTCTCATTTAAATCATCAGAAGCTGAAGCAATTTTAGCCTTTGTTCACATAGGTGGAGCCTATAATGTTGAGTTTTGGTTTGGTATGACGCTTGGATTTATTATTCCGTTCTTTTTAGGAATGAGCTATATGAAATCAGAAAATATGACGCTGCTTAGATTTGCAGCACTTTGCGCATTGGTGGGGCTATTCTTTGTAAAAGATGTATGGCTTAAAATTCCACAAATGTTACCGTTAAGTTAAGGAGATATAGATGACAAAATCAATGAAAAATGAAAACCCTTCTTTTATAGAAGGTAGAAGATCTTTTCTTAAGGGCACAGCATACTCTGTAGTAGGTGCAACATTGGCAGCTGGTGTATTTGAAACTGTAGCAGCTACCCCTGTAACAACACAAACAAAGTTTACGCCAACGCCAAAAACACTTGCTTTTTACCCACCTTTAAAAGAGTGGGATAGCTTTACCGAACTTTCTGGTCAAGACTGGAAACGTGGTGGAACTTCAAGAAATGGTGTACAAAGTGAAGATAATCCAGACGGTATTAAAGCAGTTGAATATATGCTTGTACCTACATCATGTTCAAATTGTGAAGCATCATGTGGTTTAACTGCATGGGTAGATATTGGTGAGTACAAAAAGACTAACAACCCTAGGTCACTTCTTGTACGTAAGTACATGGGTAACCCTCTGCATTCAGGTAGCCGTGGCAGAAACTGTGCAAAAGGTTATGCAACACAATCTCAAATGTATGATCCAGACAGAATTCCTTTTCCTTTAATGAGAGCACCAGGTTCTAAAAGAGGTGAAGGTAAGTGGGTAAGAACCACTTGGGATACGGCTATGGCAAAAATTGGTAAAAAAATGCACGATACGCTAAAAGTCGGCGATGAGATGTCTAGAAAATTAATCATGTACCATGTAGGTCGTCCAAATGAAAATGGCTTTGGTCACCGTGTACCACATTCAATGGGTCTTGATGGATACAATTCACATACGAACATTTGTTCTGCAGGGGCTAGGCAAGGGACTATCCAGTGGACTAACGATGATAGAAATTCACCAGACTGGTCTAATGCAAAACTAATTTTTCTTCAGTCTTCTCACGCAGCAGATGCAGGACACTACTTCCAACAAGCAGCGGGACGTATTGCTGAAGCACGTAAAAAAGGTGCGAAGCTTGTGGTTATGGATCCAAGACTTTCTAATTCTGCTGGTATGTCAGACTTATGGGTGCCATGTTGGCCAGGTACAGAGACTGCTTTGTATCTTTACCTTGCAAACAGAATATTGCATGAAAAAGATCTTAATGGTGAAGACTTAGTCAATCACAATTTTGTGAAAAACTGGGTCAACTGGGACCATCTTATGCAAGACAGAGAGTACCTTAAAGTACTTTTAGATAAAAAGTACATTAAATCTATTCCTGAGGGTAGCAGATATGAAGATTTCATTACTATGATTTCTGAAATGTATTCTCCATATACACTTGATTTTGTGGCCAAAGAATGTCGTATTGAAAAACGTATTGTAGAAAAACTTTATGATATGTTCATTGATGCAGGTACAAGAGTAGCAACATACATTTGGAGAGCAGGACCTATTGGGCACAAAGGTGGATGGATGATTGCAAGATCGGCATTTTTACCATTTGTACTTCGTGGTGCAATGGCTGGAGATAAAGGTGGGGTTGGGCTACACCACTGGCATGTAATTTCGGTTAATGGTAAAGGAGATGCAGCTGCACAAGCAGGGGTAAGACCTCCAAAAGTAGATGTATGGAATGAAATTGCCTGGCCACCTGAGTATCCATTAAGTTCATACGAAATGTCTCATATTATGCCTCACTTACTTCTTGATGATGAGTGGAGAGACAAATGGAATGCTAAAGGACTTAATGTTCCTTCAAAATTGGCAGTTTGGATTCCTCGTATGTATAACCCAGTATGGATTAACCCAGATGGATTTAGATGGATTGAAGCACTTAAACGTGAAGACAAGATTGAATTGTCCTTTAACCTTTCACCTACATGGTCAGAGACAAACTGGTATTGTGACTTTATCTTGCCTGTAGGACTTGCAGGTGAAAGACATGACCAACATTCAGAAGCAACAGAGCCAAAAAGGTGGTTGTCTTTCCGTAACCCAGCATTGCGTGTTGCTTTAGAAAAAATGGGTTGGCAAGCAAAAGACCCAACCAGAGCAACACTTGAGGCTCATGTGGCAGCAGGTCTTGGTGAAGTATGGGAAGAAGTAGAATTCTGGGCAAACATCATGGTCCATCATGTAGATCCAGACGGTAGTCTTGGTGTAAGAAAATTTTGGGCTTCAAAAGAAGATCCAACAAGAGCCGTAACCATTCCAGAATGGTATCAAGCAGCGTTTGACAAGCTTCCAAACCTTAGAAAAACAGCAAAAGCTAAATACCCTGATTCTAAGTATCCTAACTATGAAATGATGAGAGACATGGGTACATGGTTAGAAGAAGATAATATCTTTAAACCACAAGAAAGACCATTGAAGAAAGTGGGTTCTACTTATATTTCTCATGGGCATGAATATGCAGAAGAAAGTGTAAGAAAAGATGAATTTGGTGTTATCATGGCAACAGATGACCATGGTCATGAAAAAGCAATTGGTATTGAAGTAGATGGGGAGCTTGTACAAGGTTTCCATACCTTAACTAAAAAGCTAGACTTTTATTGTGAGTGGTTCAAAGAGTGGAAATGGCCAGAGTATGCTATACCTATCTACCCAACAACAAAAGAAGACAGAGTGAAAATGACACATGTTGTTACACAAGTACACCATGACTTTATGAAAACAGACAATGATTTTGCTTTAAACACAATATTTAGATTGCCATATAATATTCATACGCGTTCAGTAAACTCTAAACACCTTATGGAGATTTCACAAAATCATAACCCAGTATGGGTATATACAGAAGATGCTAAAAAACTGGGTATTAAAAGGGGAGATGCAGTGAAGGTCACCATTCAAGATACTGTATCTGGTCTTGAATCTGGTTACTTCATCGCTATGGCTATACCTACAGAGTCTACTATGCCAGGTGTACTCGCTTGTTCTCACCATGCAGGTAGATGGAAACTGAAAAATGCAGTTGAAATCCCTGGTTTTGAACATAAGCTTGGTATTATGGGGGTTGGTGCTCCACTGTATGAGCTTACTATGGATGGTAAAATTGGTACCTTGAACCCAACACAAGGTATTGTGGATGGTATGATTGAAAACAAAGACTCTTGGCAGTTTAAAGAGTACAACAGAGACCTTGACAACATTTGGTGGGATGGACTTTCTGGTTCTTGGCAAAATGCTGTTGCCCCTTCTCATCCAGACCCAATTGCAGGGAACCATGCTTGGCACCAAAAAGTGTCTATGGAACTTGCAGGTAAAGAAGATGTTATTGGTGATATTTATGTAAACTATGAGAACAACATGAAAGTTTATCAGGCTTGGAGAGATGACCTTACTCGCCCTCTTAATGAAACAGATACAATAAGACGACCTAGACACATTAAACGTCCTGCTGTGCCTCTTTCAGATAAGGCCTATGCAATAAACCTTAAAGGTTGAATGAAAAGAGAATAAAATGGAACAGATGAAACAAGAGATAGAAAACCGTATAGCAATCTATGCATTAATTTCAAGATTGATGCTTGTTGAAGTAGATGAAACATTCTTAGCTCAAATAGAAAATGATGAAGATCTACTCTCTTTTTTCCCTAACTATAAAAGCTGGGAAAAACGAAAAACTCTTTCAAAAAAAGAGATGATAGAAGAACATTTGAATGTGGACTTTACTAACCTTTTTCTCATGCACCTTGTACCTTATGAAAGTTTCTATACTAGAGATGACCAAATGATAGAAAGTGGTGGAGACAACCCCGTACTTGAACTCTATAATGAATTAGATTTTCGTGTAGAATTAGACAAAGCAAGGGTTGTGAGTGCAGACCATATAGGTGTTGAACTAGAGTTTATGTATATGCTTTGTACCGCTCTTCAAAAGGCGTTAGATGTGGACGATAAAGAGGGTATTTGTGAACTGCTTCAAGTACAACGTGCATTTTTAAAAGACCATCTTTTAGAATGGACACCACTTTTTCTGATTAATGCTAAACGAGAATCACGTACACCTTTATATCATGATGGGAGTGAATTGGCATTAGAGTTTTTGCTCTCAGATTTTGAGTATGTTACGACACAACTTGAAACATATTGCCAAGCAGAGGCTATAGAAAACTAATGTCCTTGCATTTAGATATAGCTTCATGTGTAAGGGCTACGAGTAGGTTTTCTAACTGTACTAAATGTATAGATGCCTGTCCTGAGTCCATACAATTAGTAGACAATCTACCTTCATTTGCAAATAATACAGGAGTAGAGGCTGCTTCATGTGTAGGGGTTTGTCCCACAGAATCTTTTTCTTTGTCTGATTTTTCTACAACAGAGTTTTTCTTTAGCTTTTTAGAATCAAAAGTAAGACTTATCTCTCCTAAATTCAATGTACCTTGTATTTCTGTTTTGAGCGTAGAACATTTGATTTCTTTAGCACTTGCTAGTAATGAAGAAATCACTTTAGATTTAAGTTCTTATGATGACACTAGCATACTTTATGAGCAAATAGATGCAGGTATTGAAGAAGCAAATTTTATACTCTCGTCATTTTGTGAAAAACAACTTCTTAGCAATCATAGTCCTGTAGTTAGCCCAGTTGAAAAAACAGAAGCTAAGGATGAAGTTTCTTCTAGGAGATCATTCTTAGGAAATGCATCCCTAAAAGGTGTTATGAAACAAAAAATGACATTTGATGAAGCAGTAGAAGCAGATGCCTTTAAAACATTTGCCTTAGATGCGGTCATCATTGCAAAAATAAGAGCCAAAAAACTACCCGATAAACGTAAAATACTTTTTACTACATTAAAACATGCAGGAGTGCCTAGTAACTTTGAAGTGCTTTTAGAAGAAGATGTATCGTTTACCTCACAAAAATTTGTAGATGATTCTTGTACCAATTGTCAAATTTGTTACCGTATTTGTCCTACAGGAGCCTTAAGCTCTGATGCTAAGTTTTCTCTTATTGGCTTTGATGCGATGCTTTGTGTGAAGTGTCGTTTGTGTCATGATGTATGTGAACCTAATGCCATCCAACTTCAAAGTGGATTTGAGATTAAAGAGTTCTTTGAGCCTACACAGCGCACTTTGGCAACCTTTAACATTAAACGTTGTAATGAATGTGGTAACAACTTTACCTACACAGGAGGGGAACAAACTTGCCCTCGTTGTTTAGTAGAAGAGGAAGAAGCAATGTTCTTGCACAGCAATGCTAAACGTATGCAGACTTTAGAAGAAGAGAAGCTAGAAGAAGAAAAAAAGGTGAGTTATGAGACCTGAAGAAATTAAACCAGATACTGGACTATGTACCATTTTAGGGTACAATGCCCAAACAGGGTATATGCGTAAGTATTTTAATAAAATTATGAAACATAGTAGTAAAAATGCTACAGCTATTGCACTAAATATCACTGATGAAAACTTTGATTATACCATGCAAAATGTGGGTCAGTCAAAAGTAACAATGATGATGATAGAACGTGAGTTTGGTGAGAAGGCTATACCTTACTGCAAAGAGCTTGATGCTTGTGCCCAAAAAGAAGGTCGTATTGACTTTATTGAGGTGAAAGACGGGGATGTCTTTGGCTATTGTTTAAATGATGAGGCAAAAGCATTGTTTGAAAAACCTGAATTTTTAGACGAGCATATTTTGTTTGTAGCAAAGGTGATGTTACTTGCCAACCGTTGGTTTGACAGCAAAATAGATGTAAATGACATACCTGTATTAATAGGAGGTATAAATGGATAATATAAAAGATTTAAGAGAAGAATTTGCCAACATTAGTCAGCAAAACTTTAATGGCAAAGCAGCTTTTGGTCCAGATGGACAATGTGCATCAGATGAAGAGGTAGATTTAAAAGATTACCCTTCTTATACTGAGGCATTGTATGCAAAACTTATTGCCCCTCATGTATCGGGTATCTATATTTCTCGTTGGGATATTAAAGAAATTGCATTAGCAGCGGGAGATTCAATGGCAATTCACCCAAGAAAACGTATGTTTGAATTATTGATGAAATTTGCGACATCTAAAGAAAATATGCAGTCTGTATTGGATGCTTTAGAGGTGCATATGCAAGATAAAATAGGCATTTATAATGAATTTATTGACTCCTATCCTAATTCAGCAGAAGTCTTTCAAGCTAAAATAGACAAAGCAAGAAAAACAATAAAGCTTTTTCCTCAAATTATAGAAGAATATTTTGTAGCATAATAGGTGTATTCCTTATGATACTTGCAGTATAATATTTAGGAAATCTTTAGATTGAAATCGCAAGGATAAAAAATATATGAATATAAAGTCTTATATTGATTTTGTTTCACTTTTAGATATAAATACCTCCAAACGAGCAGAAAATCGTGCTTTTGCTTTAACGAGACCATTGCTAAAAAACCATCCCTTATCACAACTGATGGCCTGGATTAAAGCACATAATGTAAAGTTAAAAAGACCACTTGTAAGTGAAACTTTTTTATCTTATTTGTATGCAACGACCTTGATACTTGTTTTAATAGCTTTTATTTTAGGTTTCTTTTCTGGTTTAGGCTTACTTGCCTATAATGGTTCAGAGCCAGTCAATGTCATTTACTTTATGGTGATGGTGATTGTTTTGCCACTTATTAGCATGTTACTTACAGTCATTTCGATGTTCAGGGCAAAAAGTAAACAAAGTATTTTGGTACATCTCTCTCCTGCTTTTTGGATGGAGAAAATTTTAGCACTTTTACCAAGTAAAGTAGAAGAAAATATTAGAGCTTTTAAGCTCAATCCACTGCTTTCTAACTGGCTTATTATTAAACGTTCACAAATCATTGCTTTGTTTTTTTCTTTTGGTTTACTATTGGCTCTTTTGCTTATGGTTATTACTAAAGATATTGCTTTTGCATGGAGTACTACTTTGCACATCTCACCTGAAGTATTTCATGGGTTTTTGATGCATATATCATTTCCTTGGAGAGAGTTTGTTCCCTCAGCAGTGCCTAGTTTAGCACTCATAGAACAAAGCCACTATTTTAGGCTTGGTGAGAGATTTAGTGAGACTATGATTACAAATGCTTCCACGCTTGGGGAATGGTGGAAGTTTTTGCTATTTGCTACAATGTTTTATGCGATATTTTTACGTCTGGCTATGTGGATGCTCTCTTCTTTTGGATACCACCGTGCATTAAAACAGTCATTTCTAAGCTTAGATAGCTCAAGAAAATTACTTAAAGAGATGAATGAACCCATCATTTCAACCCATGCAAACCCTAGCAATGAAATATTTGTTTCTAAACATAAGGGGTATGGACAAATACAGAACACTTTAGACAGCTCTTATGACTGCGTACAAGGATGGGCTATTATAAAAGATGAAGTTTTAGTCTGCATGGATACTTTGGGGGTGATATCTCCTATGTATTGTAAGGTGGGTGGTAGCAATAGTTTGGAAGAAGATGATGAAGTGATTTCTAAATCAAATGGTGAAGTATTGTTTTTAGCTAAGTCATGGGAACATCCTACAAACGAATTTTTGGATTATATGATTGATTTGAGTAAAAAGGTAGATAAAATAATACTGATGCCCATAGGAAAGAGTAGCAATATTTATGAGATAAAATCAGAAGATTTTGATGAGTGGGCAAAAAAACTTTCAACACTAAACACTACGAAGGTATGGTTAAAGCAATGAAGTATTCACATCCTCAATTTGCTGTAGTAGGACACCCGAACAAAGGTAAAAGTTCTATTGTTTCTGCATTGGCACTTGATGATTCTGTGCATATATCAAACACATCGGGTACTACCACAAAAAAACGAAGTTTTCCTTTGAGCGTAGATGGTAAAGTACTGTATGAACTTTTTGATACCCCTGGTTTTCAAAGGGCAAGAAAAGTATTGGCATGGCTAAAAAAACATGATGTCTCCGCCGATAAAAAGCATGAAGTGGTACAAGCTTTTATTTCTGAGCATAAAGAAGATCCACGCTTTAATGATGAGGTAGAACTACTTGAACCCATTATGGAGGGAGCAGGTATCATTTATGTCGTAGATGCTTCTAAACCGTATGGGGAAGAGTATGAGGCTGAAATGGAGATACTGCGTTGGACAGGACAGCCCTCTATGGCGCTAATAAACCACATAGATGACGATGATTACAGTCAAGAGTGGAAGAGGGCATTAGGGCAATATTTTAAGATGCTACGTACCTTCAACCCTATGCAAACAAACCTTACACAACATATGAATATCTTAGAAAGTATGGCTCAACTAAAAGAAGAGTGGATTGCCCCTGTAAAAGCCTCCATAAAACTGTTTGAAGACTATCAAGAGCAGATGCTAGAACGCTCTGCAGCACTTTTAACAACTTTGGTTTACCAATCACTCTCTACAGTAGAACGCTTTGCTATTTATACCGATGAAGCAAGTGATGAAGACAAAGAAGTGATTGAAGGAAAGTATAAAGAAAAACTACGAACCTTTGAAATAACCGCACAAGAACAGATAGAAAAAATTTGGAACCACGCACACCTTCAAAAACAAGATAATATAGTACCTTTTGACAAGATGGATCTTTTCTCTAAAGAAACAGCCTCGGTATTTGGTTTAACACGCAAAGAGCTTCTCATTACAGCTGCTACATCTGGAGCCATAACAGGTGCAGGTATTGACCTAATTTTTGCAGGGCATACACTTCTTTTAGGCGGTGCTATAGGTGCCATAGTGGGAGGTACCGGTGCATATTTTGGTTTTAATGAACTCTCAGAAGTAAAAGTACTAGGGCAAACTATGGGGAAACGTTATCTTGAAATTGGGCCTATGGACAATAGAAACTTCCCCTACATATTGTTAGGGCGTGCCTTGTACCATACGGTAAAAGTTGCAAGAACATCCCACGCGCAAAGAGAAGTGTTTGATATGAAAATGGACCAGACCTTTAAGGAAAAGTGGCTCAGTAGTACTTTAAGAAAATCTTTAGAAAGCTACCATAAAAAGTTTCGTTCAGGAAAGTCTTTAAGTGAAGAAGATTTTAAAGCCTATGAAGATTTACTTAAAGTTATACTAAATCACTTGATTGAAGCGTAAAAACTATTATCGGATGTCTCCTATAGTACCTTGTCAATCCCCATCAACATAAGTGCACTCAATAGCCCTGCTGCAAACCCTGCCAATACATCATCAAGCATCACCCCAAGACCTCCCTTAAGTTCTCTGTCTATCCACCCAATAGTGGAAGGTTTCCAAATGTCAAAAAGACGAAAAGTTGCAAAAGCAAACACTATAGCCAAGAGGTCTACATAAGGGTAATTTAGGGTAATGGCAGTAGAGTAAGCTATCATCAGAGCAATCCACATACCTACTGCCTCATCTATGACGATGTGCTGCTGGTCATGGATACCTGTCTCTTTTTCGTATTTGTTAATTTCAAAAATACCCACTATAGTGATAGTAAGTGTAAGCATAAAAAGTGTTTCCATGCCCAAGTAATGGAGTATGGCTAAACCAACAGGCAATGAAGCAAGTGTACCTACAGTACCAGGTGCTTTGGGGCTAAGCCCCGCAGCTCCAAAAGTTAAAAAAAGTTTTCGTAATGTCATAAATATTCCTTTGCTGCAAATAGATGCAGATATTTTATCAAAATTTTGCTAATTATGATATACTTTCGCAAGAATATATTGAAACAATGACCAAGCAAGAGAGCAAATGAAAGAAAACAAAATACTAGCATATCTACAAACACTTAGCATATTGCCTTTGATGTTTTTTTTACTAATCTATCCAGAATATTCTTTTGTCTCTGTTCTGTCTTTTACTGTTCTTTTTGTCTTAGGTGGATACAATATACATAGATTTAGACACAATAAACGTCTAATATCTTACCCATTACTCATCCTCTTGCTTTTTAGCTTTTTTTTCTATGCTTTTTATGGATTAGGGAGTAAAGAAGCACCACAAAGCTATACAGTGATACATTACAAGGTCTCACCTACTGCAACATTTGATTTTGAAAAACAAGTAGAGATTGAGCAACTTTGTTATTTTGTAGGTATCAATAAGACCGTACATTTTACTTTAGAATATCTTGAAGAAAAACACTGGAAAACATTTTTCAAACATGAAGCAAAGTTCCCTTTTTCTTTTCGTTGGAAATGCATCGATAAAAATGTGACTACTTCCCAAATACGTTTACGTACCACAAAGTCTGAAGTGATGCTTAATGAGGTACATTTCTTACATAAAGGTAAATCTATCCCTTATGTTACGCAAACAAAGTATTTAAATGATGAGCAAAACCTCAGCATAGATACAAGTTATTTTGGTGGTATGTTTTTTGACGAAATTTATCATAGCAGAACAGCTTATGAAATATTACACGACATAAATGTGTATGAGACAACACATCCATACTTGGGGAAACTCCTCATCCTTCCAGGCATTAAGGTTTTTGGTATGACACCTTTTGGATGGCGTGTTTCTAATGTATTGTTTGCAGGATTGTTTATTGTGCTGATGTACTATTTTGCCTTGCAACTTTTTAGAAAACGCCTTTTCGCCTTTTTAGCAGCTTTTCTTTTAACCTACAGTTTTATGCACCTAACACAGTCACGCATAGGACTCATCGATACTTTTGGTGTCTTTTTTGTCTTTGTTTCGTACTACTATCTCTACATTTTCATAAAAAAACAGAAACTTTCACTTTTGCTTTTGTCTGCAGTATTTTTTGGTCTAGCATCAGCCGTAAAGTGGTCTGCTGTTTTTGCAGCTTTGGGTTTTGTACTTATTGCCTTATATCTTTTCATCTCTCGTTACCCTTTGGAAAAACGTTTTTCTGGGTACAGGCTATTGCTTTATGGAGTACTAAGTTATGGTTTTATCTCTGTGGCAGTGTATCTTTTAACTTTTATAAATATTTATTTAGAAACAGGCTCTTTTCAAAAGATTATAGACTACCAATTTAACATGTTCAACTACCACACAGCTGTTTCAAGTATACACCCCTACGGCTCTCCTTGGTGGTCTTGGCCCATCGATTTTAGACCTATGTGTTATATGCGAGATACCCTTGGTACGCAGTATTCTTCTGTAGCTGCTTTTGGTAACCCAGCCATTTTTTGGCTGGGTACACTCTCTATGTTTTATATGGGCTATGTGATGTTTAAGAGGCATACTTTAGAAGCATCTTTTATATTGCTAGCCTTCTTAGGGCTTTATCTGCCATATATTTTTGTGGGACGACAGATGTTTATCTACCATTTTTATTATGCAGTGCCTTTTATGATGCTTGGCATTATTTATGTGTTTAAAACACTGATGAAAAGTTTCCCTCAGTACTGCAAGTACTATATGTTATATTTTTTACTAGTAGCAGGCTTGTTTGTGGCTTATTATCCGGTACTCTCTGGCTATGAAGTCGCAAAAGTATATGTAAACTATGTACTAAAGTGGTTCCCTGGTTGGTGGTTGTAGTGTTGTTCTATTTCATATAAAAAAGAGTTGTACCTATGACATTAAATGTTAGTCCATATAAAAAAAATGGTATGTAAAATATTCTATAATACAATATTTTGCTATCCAAAATAGTAAATAAAAGAAAAAATGCAGGAAGAGTATCAATAAAATACCTATTCCCAAAATGCCAACCACCCATTGTAATATGCATGCAAATCAATAAAATATGCAAAGAAATGCTGAGCAATACAATACTTATAAAAGGAAAGATTAAGAATCCATTAGACTTAGGATATTGCATAACGCCATTAATTCCCATAGGGGGTACTAAAAAGATAGATTTTAAATGTCCTACTACATAAGTAAGACTAAATTGACCATCCTCACTAGTTGTCATTTCTTTAAGATAATTATGTCCAAATTCTAAAATATTCTCAAAACGTACATAATTATATCCTGCATAGGCTAGTCCTACCATAAAAGCTGGTAGGATATAGAGTAAAATATTTTTGTAGTTTTTGTTATGCTTTTGTGCAAAATATAAAATTACCAACCCATATATCATTTGAAATGGTCTACACCCAATTGCAAAGGCTAAGAATAGGAATGCTAAATAAAAATTTGGATTTTTTTTAGTAGCATAGTAAAAAGACATAATGCTAAATGTAAAACTAAGGCTTTGTGCAAAAAACCATACCCACCCATTTTGCATAAGAAAAATAAAATTTGTAGCAAGTGCTAAGAAAAAAGCTAAAAAAAGACTCCATATTGAAGAGTCATTGAAATTTTTAGCTAATTTATATGTATGCGAATTCGCCTAATAATAATTACTTCCCAGTTTTTTAATGTTTTATCCAAAAAGGTTCCTTCCAATTTTAGAAATTATTATATCAAAAAGAAATTAGGATGTGTGTTGTGCTATAATTCCCCAAATATCAAAGAATCCTATTTTGATATTTGGGGAATTATCTCATAAATGAAAAGGGACGTCATATGAAACTAGGCATCGTGATACCATGTTACAACGAAGAAGAGGGCTTGTCAGAGACGACTAGGCGTTTGCAAATACTTTTAGATGACATGATAGCTTCAGGCGAGATAGACAAAGAAAGTTTTGTCTGTTACGTAGATGATGGCAGTAAAGACAATACTTGGCAACTCATAGAAATATTTCAAAGAGAATCGACACTTTTAAAAGGCATTAAACTTTCACGTAATTTTGGACATCAAAATGCATTGATAGCTGGACTAATGCAGCTCAAAGATGAAGTAGATGCTTTAGTCTCTATGGATGCGGATCTTCAAGATGACATTGAAGTAGTAAGAGAATTTGTTAAAAAATACAAAAAGGGTTACGACGTTGTGTATGGTGTGCGTGATGACCGTACCGCAGACACAAAGTTTAAAAGAGCTACGGCAGAATTCTTTTACAAGTTTCAACACTTCATGGGCATAGAAACAGTCCATAACCATGCAGACTACAGACTGCTTAGTAAAAAAGCCCTTGATGCACTTTCGCAGTTTAGAGAAGTAGACCTCTTTTTACGCGGCATTGTGCCTTTACTTGGTTTCCGTTCTACTGGCGTACATTATAAAAGAGGAGAACGTTTCGCAGGGGAAACCAAATACCCTTTTAGAAAAATGTTAACTTTTGCCTTAGATGGCATCGCCTCTTTTTCCATTATGCCTTTGCGTCTCATTACCATCACGGGGTTCATACTTTTTTTTCTCTCCCTCCTTGGTATTGTTTGGGTAGCCATAGAAAAAGTCTTTTTTGGTAATGCCGTACAAGGTTGGGCATCAACTATGGTGTCCATTTATTTTATAGGTGGTATTCAGGTCATGGCTTTGGGAGTCATAGGTGAGTATGTTGGACGTAATTATCAGCAAGGAAAAGGTAGACCACGCTACATCATAGACAAAGAGATATAGTGTCCAACAATATGTCCATTCAGTTCCTGCGCTACAACCTCATAGGCATAGTAAATACACTTCTAGGCTTTAGCATCATTTTTTTTCTTATGTTTTCGGGTGTATCTGCGACAGTGAGTAATGCCATCGGCTATGCCATTGGGGCAGTGCTCTCTTACTACCTAAACAGCAAATACACATTTAAGTCAAAAAACAAAGGTAAGATGCAGGCTTTGAAGTTTTTTATGGTTTTGGGTCTAAGTTATTTGTTAAATTTCATAACACTGCAATGGCTTTTAGGTTTTGCCAACCCTTATGTGGCACAACTTATTTCAGCTGCGGTCTATACACTGAGTTCCTTTATTTTGGCAAAACTTTTTGTGTTCAAGGAGAAGCTGTGACAAAACTTTTATTAACTAAGACCTTTTTGTTGCTATTGTCCATATTTTTGGGTTTGTTGTATATCTTTTTCATACATCTCCATTTTGACATACCTAAGAAAAGCACCCATGGCGTAAATACTTTTTCATTTAACGTTTATGCCTCTATGGAGCAAAATGTAAAACTACATATGGCTGGAAAAAACTTTAAACTACGTTCACTTGAGTGTTCTGGACAAAAAACAACACTTCCTTTTAAAAAAATGATATGGCTTGAAAAGCCCAGTGAAGAAGTAAAAGTCTTACTACATCGAGGAGAGAATAGTTGTAAGGTCTCTTTTTACAAAGCACAAGGTAAGTACCTGCCTACTATAGAGCAGAAGATTACTTATGTTGACTATGTTGTATTATTTGTTTTATTGCTTCTGCCTTTGTGCTATTTACTATTTGTTATATTTATAGGGATACTAGATTATATTAAAAGTTTTCAAGTTTCAAGAACAAAATCTTCGCATTCCACGGAAGTTTTAGATGACCTTCCTTGTGATAACAGTCTAAAGTACTTGAGACTGTTACCCTATATTGTTATTGCACTAGGCATGGTCATCCGTATAGTTTACTTTGAGAAGTTTGGAGTTATGACCTTTCAACACGACTGGCATGGGCATGTAGAGTTCATCAAATACATAGCAGAAAACTACTCACTGCCTCTGCCTTCCAAAGGTTTAGAGTACCCGCAACAGCCATTGTACTATCTGCTTACAGGAGGACTCTACTCTTTGTTTACGCACTTTGGGCTAAATGACAAAGAAACACTGCACATTTTGGGTTATTTTTCACTTTTGTGTTCTTTTGTGTTTTTATACTATGCGTACAAGTTCTTAGCAGAACTGAAGCAAAGTATTTTTGTACAAACAGTAGCTATGCTTTTTGTCTCTCTAACTCCCTCCATAGTCTACATATCTGCACGCATAAACAACGACGTACTTGTCATGGCACTTTCTACTTTTTCGCTTTACTATATAGTAAAGAGTTACCGTGCTTCTTTTAGCAAATATTTTTACACAGCACTTTTGGCTGTGACACTTCTTTTCCTCAGTAAAATCTCAGCTGCTCCTTTTGAGATCTTATTCTTTGTTTTACTTTTGAATGTATACCTAAGAAAAAGAAAAGTCAAAAGAGAGCTTTTTGTTTTTGCTACTCTAGGTTTGTTTGTTTTAGGCTTTACTTTACTAAGGGTCTATCTACCTGTAGAAGATACCCTGCATTTTGTAAACAGCTCATCTCATTACCCAAAGCAAAGCATAAAAACTATGGGATTGCAGTATTTTGCCAGCTTTAACATAGCCACACTTATAGAAGCAGGGCAGTCTTATGTATTTGGTGTAGATGCCATACGCCACTCTTTCTTAACCTACCAGTATGGTACCATGCTCTTTGGAGAGTTTAACTACACATGGTTTGTAAACAAAAGTCCTTACTTACATGTAGTCATGCAGAGCATGTCAATTTTAGCATTGGTCTTTGTGCTTGGTTTCCTTAGCTTTATATTATACATCTATAAAGCAACATTTTTAGAAAAAATGCTTTTTAGCACATTTGTGTTAAATTTTCTGCTCATTCTAAAGTTTATGACAGAGTACACAGTAGTGTGTAACACAGACTTCCGTTATTTTGTGCTCTCTTTTGTGCTTTTGGCTTTTTTCTTTGCAAAAGGTTTGGAACCCCTGCACAAGATGAAGTTCGTCCGTCATGTCTTACATGTATGGCTAGTACTTCTTGTAGTAAGTGAGATACTCTTCTTCGCATTTCTGATAATATAGAGGAGGTCTGTGTTTTAAATCTTCTTGGAAGCATGAGGTACTTCGTGCTAAACATGGCCAAAAAAATAATAAACAAAAGGCTAATCAAAGATTAATATACTATACTTGCACTAGAAAGGCAATCTATTTCAGGAGTTTAGTTGAAAGTCAAGTGATATTATTTATAAATATCACTTGACTTTTAAGAAAAGTGGTGCTAAAATACTACAAAAGCAAAACATAATGTAAAAACAAGTCTATATTTTTGGCATTTAAAACATGAGTTTAAAATGTAAGCCCAAAGAATGTAAGGCCAACTTACAAAATTTTTGCAAAAATTTTAACAAGGAGAAAACATGAAAAAACAAATCATGTCAATCGCAGCAGCAGCTGCATTAATATCAAGTGGGGCAATGGCCTTCGAAACAAATAGTACAGTGGGGACTAATGTTAACCTAACTGCATTAGGTGCAACACCACTTCTTAACATAAATGGAGAACGGGGTGCATATAACACGCCAACTGCATTAGCAGTCCCAAGGTATCTTAATGTATCTCAAGACCACATTGGTGATGCACTCATCTTTCCTGCGTACAATGCAACAGACGGTTGGAGTACAGAGATAGTTGTAAGAAATAACCAAGCCTATGGTGTAGTGGCAAAATTTGTTGTGTATTCAGCAGTAGATTCTCAAGAGCTTAGAGACTTCAACATCTACCTTTCAGCAAATGATGCATTTAGATGTACTTTAAGAGATGGTAAAATAACAAGCTCAGATGACTCAGTAAACATTACTCAAGGTTGGGGCGTATTTGAAAATGTAACTATCCCTGAAAATACAGGGTATGTAGCAGTTTATGCTATGGCTGCAGTGCCAACTGCTACAGACCATGGTCCAGAGGCTAAAAAATTAGTAAGAAGAACGTATTTTCATGGTTTAGACCGTTTCAGAGAAGGATGGAACACAAATGCAACCATGAGAAGTGGCGTATTTGTAGTGAATACCGATGATATTAACATAACTTCTCCAAAAATTGCAAATGCTACTGTGCCTACTGATGCTAATCTTACAGATCCAAATCAAGGTACACTTTCAGGAACAGTAAGACTTTCCAATGCTAATGAGCCAAGAGACCTTCTTTTAAATGCAAAGGCAGTAGACAACTATACTGATGGTTTCATAATGTTATGGACACCAAGAGAGTTAGCAGCATGGTCAGATAGAAATATTATTTCTATTGCTGCTACTCCTACTGGTCCTTATGATGGTTACTCAATGGCTGGTGTGCTAGCAGATGCAAAGAATATTGCAATCAGAAAAGCATACTACACGTATAATAATGAAGTAATGCCAACATCAGATAGTTTAGATCTTCAAAATAAACTGATTGTAACACAACCGACAAAAAGAACATTGATTCAACAAGGTCAAGGTGGAGATTTTTGGATAGATGGTATTTGCCCTGCGCAAAAAGAAGATCCAGTCGAAAATGGTACTACATGGGGACTTACATATATAGCTAATGTATGGGATGAAGAAGAAAATATGAATACAATAGAATCAGCACCAGAGTTGTCTCCAGGTAATGATATTTCTGCAAGTCACATATGTGCGGAAGTTGGTGAAACTAAAAACCTCGAAGCAAATACACCTCTAGCAGAGAAAAATGGATATGCAGTTGTAGACTTTGGAAATAATGGAGTACCAGCTATAGTAACACAAATGTCAGCAAGCCAAATAGGTGCTTCAAGAGCAATCAATTGGTTGAATACACCTGTTAATTATGTACAACAAACACCGTAGATAAAGGATAAAAATGAAAAATATTACGTTAAAACTTTTAGCTTTCACAGCGTTAACAAGCTTTGTGCTTGTGGGTTGTGGAAGTAGTGCCTCTGCGCCTATTACACCAACAGTAACGCCAGGACCAGGACCAGGACCAACACCAACACCAGGACCAGGACCAACACCAACACCAACACCAGGACCAGGACCAACTCCTATTGGCAAACTTCTTCCTTCTTTTAAGTAAGAAGTTTTACCAGTACCAACTTTGGTACTGGTTTACAGCAACAAATCTAAGATATTACCCCAATCATTTTTTCTTCATTATTTTATCTCTCATGTTTACCTTTGGTTATCAATAATTTACTATACTTCTTCTTTAAATTCAAAGGAAATAAAATATGAAAAAAATTGTTATTGCATTCTTGTCCATTTTTACATTTTCTCAAATATATGCTATTGATAGCAATATGTTTATAAAAAATGTAACTGATATAAATCAAACTAAAACAATAAAAAACAAGAAAACGATTACATATGAAAAAAAATTGGAAGACGCAATTTTAAAACTGCATAATGACTTAAATATGACAAGTTCAGATATTAATATTACAATTTCAAAAGATTATAATGCTATAGGATATTACAATAATAAACTTGGAAAAACTGAAGACGCATTAACAAATTATCTAAAAGCTGTAGCTATTATAGAAAAAGTCAAAGGGCCACAGTCAAAGACAAAAAGTATATACTACAATAATCTAGCAACTGCATATGAAAAATTATATAAGTTATCGGAGGCTTTAGAATACTATAAGAAAACATTAAAAATATATAAAGACAAATTACCTAAAAATCATCCTTATATTGCTACAACAAGTGCTGACATTGCAAATATTTATGAAAAACTAAAAAATCCAAAAAAATCACTTGAATATCATCTAATTGCATTAAAGATAAGAGTTTCAAAAGTAAAACCTATTAATCATCCCGATACACTATACTCTTATCAAAAGGTTATACAGCTAAATGATGAGCTTGCTAACTATACGGATGCACTACTTTATGGCAATAGATTAATGGATATTGTAAGTCTAAGTGATGAAAAATTTACACAATTGTTAAAACAAAAATTAGATGCTATTGAGAAGAGCAAGAGGGAAGAGGGGTCATGACTGTGCACCTAAAGATATTTTTATCCCTTTTAAGATAAATAAGAAATAGGGAATGATAGACTCTTTATTTACAATAATAAATAGCGAGTATAGAATAAATGTAAGTTTTATATTTGACTTGTGTGATGCGAATACTACGATGGACTTCTCTTAGACGTTCTCAAATTTTAATTAAGGGGCAGACAAATGTCTTCAAGCAAAATACACAAAATGAAAGAGGGAACAATCAGAAGTAAAATTGTTCTTTTTGACCTTGATGGTACAATCATAGATTCAACAGAGGCTATTTTGGAAAGTTTTGAAAAAGCCTATAACGCTTTTTCTGTGACTGTACCTTCACCTGAAAAGATTAAAGTACTTATTGGTTTGCCACTAGATGTAATGTTTATGAAGCTTGGTGTAGATGAAGCGGAAGCTATGGCTTATGTAAAGACATATAAAGCGCATTATAAAACTATACATAGAAAAAAAACAGTCTTACTGCCTAGAGCAAAAGAAGCCATAGAGTTTGCATATGGTTATGCAAAGCTTGGTATTGTTACAACAAAAACAAGTGAGTGTTCACGCATCTTGCTTGAACACTTTGACCTTATGCAGTATTTTGATGTGCTCATAGGAAGAGAAGATGTGGAGCATCCCAAGCCCAACCCTGAACCTGTGAATAAAGCCTTAATAGCATTAGGTCATCGTTTTGGACAAGTAAGCTATATGATTGGTGATACAGATGCAGATATGATGGCGGCAGAGGAGGCAGGCATTGCCTGCATAGGTGTATTGTGTGGCTATATGGATAAGGAAAAACTAGTACCTTATGCTGACTTTATACAAGATGATGCCTTTGAAGCGGTAAAACTTATAGAAAAAATGTAAGGGGGAGCAGGCTGCTTAGCTAAGTAGTACACAATATATGGGTATATTGTGTTATAATGATTTTATCTTAAAATTAAAAGGAAGAAGAATGACAAAAGCAGATTTTGTAGAATTGGTACAGAAGAATGGGGAATTTGAGACTAAAGTAGCAGCAGAGAGAGCAGTAAAAGCATTTATCTCTTCAGTAACAGAAGCATTGGTAAAAAAAGAGACTGTATCTTTAGTAGGATTTGGTACTTTTTCAACAGTGGATGTTGCAGAAAAATCTGGTAAAGTACCAGGCACTGACAAAACATATACAAAAGCTGCACATACAGCACCTAGGTTCAAAATTGGTAAAACACTTAAAGATGCAGTAGTAGGTAATTAAGTACCAGCACTTTAGACATACTTTAAAACACACCATTATTATCACTAGGCTATACTTTATATATCAAGGATATCAATATGCAATTAAAAAATACTATTTGTTTAGGTGTAGCAGGAAATTTTGCACATCACTTGAAACAAGCAGGAGAAGAAAAGGATTTTGAAAATGTCATTACAGAAGAAGTAGATGCACCTAAGGGCATATTTCCTTTTTATTTGCCAGGTTCAGATTCTTTTTTAGGTGTATATTCTATAGGTACAGATACCTTAGATCTTCCTAGTTATGAAGCAAATGCACAAGTAGAACCAGAAATTGCAGTTCTTTTTGACATAGTCTATAATGATGTTATGGAAGTAATAGACCTTAAAGCAAAACAATTTACTACCTTTAATGACTGTACCATACGAAAAAAGGGTGCCAAAAAGATATCTGAAAAGAAATCATGGGGTAAAAACTCTAAAGGCATAGGCAATAAATGGATAGCTATAGATAGATTTGATGAGGGTGGGGTGATGGATAACTATCATTTATGTTCTTATGTGAAACGTGATGGTGTTTTGTACCCTTATGGTGTTGATGCACCATTTCTCGGGTACTCTTGCTTTTACGTCAAACTAAAAAACTGGTTGGTCGATAAAATGAACCAACAAAAAGATTTTGGACCACTCGAAGACATAGCCACACATTTAAAGGCATGTAATTTCCCAACACAAACACTCATTTCCATAGGTTCGACAGCATATGCAGAATTTGGAGAAAAGAATTATTTAAAAAATGGAGATGAGGTATATGTGATAGCGTATGATGAACGTAGTGATGATGCAGATTTACTTGCATCATCTACTAAGGTTATGTTGCATCAAAAGGTGCAGTAGTTAAATGGAAAAATTTTAGCTCTTAAACCATGATTTGATTCTGTCAAAAGCACCTTCAAAAGTACTTTTGTGAGGTATACTTTCAACCCCATAGCTCTCCTGAAGTTTTTCAAGGAGTTCTTTTTGTACTTCATTAACTTTTTTGGGGAGTAATAGTTTTATTTGTGCAACCAAACGCCCTTTTTGTCCTGAATGTACATCGACAACACCTTCATCTGGGAACAGGTATTGCTCCTTGTCTTTTGTGCCTTTTTTAAGTTCAAGTTCAAGTTCACCATCGAGTGTAGGAATAGACAGTGTTTCTCCTAATATGGCTTGGGTAAAGAAAACAGGTACTTCTATGTAAATGTCTGAACCATTACGTACAAAGTTCTCATCTTCTTTTACCACGAAGGTAAAAATGAGATCTCCACGTTGATTGTTTTTAGCTTTATTTCCATAACCTTGAGCTCTAAGACGATTACCAGAGTCAACACCCGCAGGTATGGTGAGCGTTACGGTGTCTTCTTGTACCTCATAGCCTTTACCCGAACAAAATCCACAAGGCTCTTTTATGCTTTGCCCCTGCCCTTGACATTTTGGACAGGTTTGTGCAAACTGCATAGGACCTTGACGCATAAGTACTTGTCCTTGCCCTCCACAATAGTCACAAGACTCTACTTTAGCATCTTTTGCACCTGTACCATCACAAGGTTTACATGGGGTTTTGTAGGTTATGTCTATGTCTTTTTTGCAGCCAAAGACAGCTTCATGAAATTCTAAAGGCAATTCTATTTCAAAATCTAGTGCATACTTTTGACTTGAACCTCTGCGACTTCTAGATCCTCCAAAGCCACCTGAACCCCCAAACATGGAGTTGAACATATCCATTACATCATCCATGTTTGCCCCAGCAAAGCCACCACGACCCATGCCTTGACCTTCTAAGCCTTTTTTTCCATAACGGTCATAAATAGACCTTTTCTCTTCATCTGAGAGTACTTGGTAGGCTTCATTGACTACCTTGAATTGATCTTCTGCTGCTTTGTCATCTGGGTTTCTATCGGGGTGAAACTTCATCGCCAATTTACGGTAGGCCTTTTTAAGTTCAGTACCTGAACAATCTTTACTTACTTCTAATACTTCATAATAACATATTTCTGTCATTTATTTCTCCAAATTGAGGATATTACTTATTTTGGCGAATTCTACCATAATTTCGTTATAATCACCAAAACAGTTTTAAAAGGGGTACTATGCTTGTACATATTGTGATGTTTAAGTTTAAGGAAGAAAATAAAAAGGCCAATGTTATACAAGCTAAACAGATGCTTGAAAATCTTATGGGGGCTATACCTAGCCTTAGAAGCATAGATGTAGGTGCTAATTTTATTGAGGCTAAGAGGGCGATGGACTTGAGTCTCATTGCTGTGTTTGAAAGCAAAGAAGGGCTTGATCTTTATGATGGGCATACTGAGCATAAAAAAGTTCTGACTTTCATTAAATCTGTTGTTGAATACTCAAAATCTTCTGACTATATGAGAGACTAATTATTGTTATGAATATAAAAATAATCCGAATGATAATGAAGCTTCAGTGAGAGGAATTTCTATGGAGCTTTGCTATAGAGAAAGGAGATATATAAATGAAGCATTACAAGATAGAAGCTTTTGAAAACTTAGTGAATGCTTTTTCTTCTTTACCGTCTATAGGTAAAAAAACAGCCATACGTTTGGCATACCATACGGTGATGGAAGATGGATTTTCTGCAATGAAATTAGCCCATGCGCTAGAAACTGGTGTTAATTGCATACAGCGTTGTAGCAGGTGTCATAATATGAGTGAAGATGAACTCTGCAGCATCTGTTCTGACCCTTACCGTGACAGTTCAAAGCTTTGCATCGTGCAGTCGGCTAAAGACATTTTGACCATTGAAGAGTCTGGACAGTTTTCTGGAGTGTATTATGTGATCTCAGAAGTACGAGATATGGATGAAGCACATCTTTTTTATGCAGTAGGTGGGGTAGACGAGATTATTTTTGCTTTTCCACCAAGCATTGCAACAGATACCATGATACTCTACATAGAAGACAAATTAAAAGGTTTAGAAATACATTTCACGAAAATAGCCCAAGGTGTACCCACAGGTGTGGAGTTAGAAAATATAGATATTTTGTCACTCTCACGTGCCCTAGAAGCGAGAGTAAATATATAGAAGGATTTTTACAGAAATTGTTAATAGTTTATCTTAATGAGTAACAGAATAAGTGCCTTAAAAATCATAATATTTTTATGCTACATCTGCTTTAACCAAGTAATCTTTGATAGTCTGGATTTTTCTTCATAAAGGCAATAGTATAAGAACACTGGGCTTGCACTTTAAGACCTTGTGCTTCTATCTCATCCATTACAGCGATGGTGAGTTTTTTAGCAAGTCCTTTTCCTGCAAGTGCATCTGGTACAATAGTATGTGTAATGTGAAGCACGCCATTTTGATTGTCATAAGTGATGTAGGCAATGTGACCTTCTGTGTGAAATTCATATTTGTTTTCATCTTTGTTGTGTATGAGTGCCTGTGTTTCCATGTGCTTATCCTTTGAATGTTTAAGTAAAATGATTATAACTTTAAGTAAATAAGTATAAACTTACTTTAGCTGTCCTCCTTAAAAATCTTCTTTACTTACACTTTTCATCAATGTAGTTTTGTACAAATTTACGTACATCTGCGTAGACAAAAGAGTCTTTGTATCCGTCTATTTTACCCCCAGATGCATTGACATGACCACCACCATTTCCTATATGTGCTGCCATGGCAGAGACATCTAGCTTATTGTTGGAACGTAAAGAAAAGTTTCCTCTAAAGTTTACATCCATGTAAAAAGCGTAGTCAGGATTAGCTACCATTGAAGCATTTCCTATGATGGAAGCATTTCCTACGTTGTAACCTAGTATGCCTTTATGACCTTTGTAGTCTATGCTGAGGCGTTGTCTGTCTTTTGTGAGTAAGTCTGTGACAAAGTAGGCAACAAGGTTGTCTTTTGTGTCATTTTTTTCTTTTTTGAAAAAAGCTTTTTTCACTTGATGGAGTTTGTCATCTAGCTTGATGGGTGCATCTAGCTGGGTGAGTGTATTTTTAGCAGCATTTATCATAGCAATTTTAAAGGCTCTATCTTCTGCAGGAAAGAGAATACGTCCTATTTCTCTGGCACCAGAAATCATGCCTAACATTACTTTTCCAAATTCAAACAGTGCATCATCGCTTAGCCAAATGTCTATGGCATTAATAGCTTTGACGATGTCAGCCAAATCTTTGTTTGCATCAAAGTCATAATGTTTTTGTAACCACTCATAGGTAATTAAGGTAGCACAGCGTTTTGTGTCTAGGTAGTACCATGCAAAACGTTCAGCTGTAGTGGCTCCCGTGGCATGGTGGTCTAGCAGTTGAAGTTTTGCACCTATGCGCACAGCTTCTTTTTCTATCCAGTTAGCTTCTTTTGTGCTAAGGTTGAGGTCTGTAATAAGAATGAGACGTTCCACTTTGTTTGAAGTAATGAAGCAGTCTTGTTCTATTTTTTTGACAATTTCACCCAAACGTGCAGAAACTTCAGGACCATAATTGGCATTATAGCAGGCTATAGTGTCAAAACATTGGGCAGAGAGATATTGACAACCATAGCCGTCTAAGTCGATGTGAGATAAATGATAAACATGTTGTTGCATAAAAAGCCTTCTAGTAAATAATAGGCGTATTATAGCGTTGGTTTAGAGAATATCACTTAACATAAGACCATTAAGGAAATCATCAATTTTACTTTGAAAATTAATAAGAAAAGGAGAAATACTACAAGTACCTATAGTCCTATTGGGACAGGTTTCAGTATATGAACTGCAGTCAAAGACTAGAGGATACTTTCCCTCTGCTGCAAAAATGATTTCATTCACAGAAATTTCATGGACCTCTCGGATCAAGAGAAAGCCACCATGTGCACCTTTTCGTGATTCGAGTATGCCTTGTTTAGCTAAACTTTGTAATATTTTTGCAAGAAAACTTTTAGGTATGGAAAGTTCAGTAGCAATATGTTCAGTACCAATAGGCTTATTAGATTTTCGTATGACATCTAAAGAGAGTAAGGCATATTCGCTTGCACGGGTAAGTAACATAGTGTAAAACCTTCTAATATCAATTAGGATTATTTTACTCTAATTTAGGTTAAGTAAGCATTATAAGGATTTGGTAAGGTTATTGTACTATAATTGCGCACTCATTTTGAGAATTTAATACCAATCAGGAGGTCATTATGGCTTTAGATCAGGCGAAAAAAGCAACAATCATTGCTAAATATGCAAGAAGCGAAAACGATACAGGCTCAACAGAAGTACAAGTAGCACTTATTACAGATAGAATTACTTACCTAACTGAACACCTTAAAGCAAACAAAAAAGACCACTCTTCAAGACTTGGACTACTTAAATTAGTTGGTCAAAGAAGAAGACTTATGGGATATCTTAAAAACACAGATTTTAAAAGATGGAACATAATCAAAACAGATCTTGGCATCAGAAACTAAAAAAGATTATCGGTCACTTGGCTGATAATTTACCTCTACTATATATCTTTTTTACGTTATTTCTTTTTCTTTTTGTATAAATGCTATAAATATAAGTAATGCAGCTAGTGTAACAAACATTTCTCTAATTTCATATTGCATATTTAAAAAATTAAATATTTGATATTGACACATAAATATTATTGTTGTCATAACTACTGTGAAGTAATGTATTTTTAGAAGGCCTGTACTTTTACTTTTTAGCATAACATAGGCAAAAAAAGCCAATGCTAAAATATGTGCAGACATATCTGCATAAACACCAAAATCATTGTAAAAATATACTTGTAATGTTGATGCAAATAGAATAATCAAAATGTAATGTAAGTTTATATCAAAATATCTCAGGTATTTTATAGGTTTAGAAAGTATTTTGTAGAATAAAGGGATGAATACAAATAATATATAAATACTTGCATACATTATAGAACTAAAAATATTTGCATTCATAAAATTATGAATATTGGTTTCTTTTTGGAGATTGCTCTGTAAAAAGTACTCGCTACTTTCAAAGTGAAATAAATGTTGCCCCCAGCTTATCTCTTCGAGTGCAGCTAAAAGTGCTAAAATAGATACGGTAAAAACAATAAGTATAAAAGGTTTTTTAAATATAGTTTTATTTTTATATAAGAATAGACTACCATAGATAAAAATAGAAAATAACCATAATACACTTAAACTTTCAAAAACACCATTTTCTTGGGTCATCGTCTGAAGTAGATGGGAATATGTTGTACTTTCTGCGGTGAGTATTACTACTAAGAGAGTAAAAAGATACATGAGAGGCACAAAAGAATGTATGACTAATTGAAACATTAAATTAAGTTCCTTATTTTGTGAAATTACAATATTTTACTCTATTTGAGGATAAGTTTTCTTAAAAACATAAAACCCATAGCTAAAGTAGCCTATTTCTTTCTTTCTGCTATAATCCCACAAAAATTATGACTATGATGGATTACTTAATATGATACAACTTACAAATCTCTCCAAAGGTTTTGGCGGACAAACACTTTTTAACGATGTTAATTTCAAAATGCAAGCACAGCAGAAAATCGGATTTGTGGGGCGTAATGGTTCTGGGAAATCTACTCTTTTTAAGATGATACTAGGTGAAGAGGGTGTAGATAGTGGTTCTGTGAGCATACCTAAGAACTACCGTATTGGCACACTTAAGCAACACCTTGTGTTTACGGAGCCTACAGTGCGAGAAGAATGTGCTTTAGTTTTGCCTGAAGATGAGCAGTGGAACTTTTATAAGATTGAAAAACTTCTTTTTGGACTGGGCTTTTTGGAATCTGACCTAGATAAAGACCCTTTAAGCTTTTCTGGCGGCTTTCAAATACGTATAAACTTAGTGAAGCTACTAGCAACTGAACCCAATATGTTACTACTTGATGAGCCTACCAACTACCTTGACATATTGTCACTTCGCTGGCTTAAAGGTTTTATACGTGACTTTGATGGTGAAGTAATACTCATCACACACGATAGAGACTTTATGGACTCTGTGACCACACATACGATGGGTGTACAGCGTAAAGACTTGCACCTTGTTTCTGGCGATAGCTACAAGTACTACGGTACGCTTGAACTAGCAGATGAAACCTATGAGAAGACCAAAGCCAACCAAGATAAAAAGCGTAAAGAACTAGAAGAATTTGTAGCACGTAATAAAGCCAGAGCTTCTACAGCAGCTCTAGCACAGTCGAAACAAAAAGAACTTGACAAGATGGAAGAGATGGATGACTTAAAGACCGATACCAACCTCTCTTTTAAGTTTAACTATAACGATACGCCTGCAAAAGTACTGTTTCGTGCAAAGGAACTTGGTTTTGGCTATAACCCAGAAGAGCCTTTGTTTCAAAACATTACTTTTGCTATGGAGCGTGGGAAAAGACTGGCTATCATCGGTAAAAATGGTAAAGGTAAATCTACTTTACTTAACTACATCGCTGGTGAACTAGGAGAGCAGTCTGGAAACATTGAGTTTCACCCCTCAACTGTGTTTGCACACTTTGGGCAAACCAACATTGAAAGACTCAATGTTAAAAATACGATTGTAGAAGAGATAGCTTCAATGAGCAAAGAAATTGGCATACCTCAATCACGAAACATTGCAGGGCGTATGATGTTTTCTGGTGAACTTGGCGATAAAAAGATAGATGTGCTATCAGGTGGGGAAAGAAGTCGTGTGATGCTTGGGAAAATCATAGCAAAACCTGCAAATGTTCTTTTTCTCGATGAACCCACCAACCACCTTGATATGCAATCCATAGATGCCCTTGCCAATGCAATCGATGTGTTTGAAGGCTCACTCATCATGGTAACACACTCTGAAATGTTGCTACATCGTCTAGCAGATGCACTCATAATATTTCATAAAGGTGGGGCTGAGTATTTTGATGGAACCTATGCAGACTTTTTAGAAAAAATTGGTTGGGAAGAGGAAGAAGGTAGCAGTAAGCCCAAAAAGAAAAAACCAAAGATAGACTACAAGGAACGTAAGAAGCTTCGTAAAGCTGTGACTAAAGAACGCAATGATGAGCGTAAAATCTACACAAAAGAGATAAAAGACTGTGAAGAGAAGATAGAAAAACTTGAAACCCAAATGGCTCTCAAAAATGTAGCACTAGAGAAAGCATCAACTTGCGGGGATAATGACTCCATTATGGAACATTCTAAAGAGGTGGGTCTTGTACAACAAGAGATAGATGCTTTATTTGAGAAGCTAGAGATTGCTTCTGAGATAGATGAAGAAATTGTAGCTCGTTATGAATTGAAACTTCAAGAGATTGATGCCTAGGGTTTAACCCTGCAAACTCTTATGAGCATCCTCGCGTGAGTGGTCCCATGCTATCTTTGCTCCCCCTAGCATATGAAAATGCAAGTGTCCTACCTCTTGACCCCCATCTTCACCATTATTTGTGATGAGTCTGTAACCTGTTTCGTCTACACCCACTTTTTTAGCTACCTCTTGTGTAAACGTAGTGAGTCCTGCCATAGTCTCAGGGCTAACATCTTGAAAACAATCTACATGTTGCTTTGGAATGATAAGTATATGTATAGGAGCTTTAGGGTGCAGGTCATGGAAGGCCAAGAAGTTCTCATTTTGGGCTACCGTGTTGTTGGGTATTTCTTTGTTTATGATTTTACAAAATATGCACATAATTATGTCCTTTAGAGTAGTTTGATACTTTGATTATAGCACAGTAAATAATTAATAACTGTGCGAGAATTTTATACTTGTTTTGCTTGAAGAATTATAACATTCAATAGAGGTGATTGAGGGCTTTTGGAAACTTACTCTGGCTTATGTTGTGAGCTTATTTGACATTTGTATTGTATGAGGAATAGATATGCTTATCTGTCTAGTCTCACCACGTTATACCACTTTAGGTAAGAATATAGCAATAGC
>CAZEUM010000001.1:0-46737 GCA_964514765.1 uncultured Sulfurovum sp. | reverse complement strand
CATATTCTGCAAGTATTTTTAATGATGCTTTTAGAATGATTTCTGAGTCTTCACTAGATGTTGGCTTTGCAGAAGCTTCTTTGGTTGAAGCTAGAACAGAAGATGGACATGTATTTTTAGTAAACTCTTCAGGTGATGCAAGAGGAGATAACTTTTCAAAGTTAACTACCTTTGCCATTTTTAGAGACGATGGTAATGTTGCTCTTGGTAAGATGATTATGGAGAAAACTGTACAAAACATGTCTAAAGCTATGGCTGAGCTTTAATGCAATATTGGCTTTGAATTTTCAATAGAACTCAATATCTGATTGGGTTCGTTTGAATATTTAATTTTAGGAATTTATTATGAAAACTTTATATCTGATTCGCCATGCTAAGTCTGACTGGAGTGATGGCTCACTTAGTGATTTTGAAAGAGGCTTAAAAAAACGTGGACATAAAGATCTTGATACTATTTCTTCATACATGTCCTTGCAACAGTTGACACCAGACTTAATGTTAGCAAGCCTTGCTTTAAGGGCACAAACAACAGCAGACCAACTGGCTAAAAAAATAGGCTATGAGGGACGCATACATTATATGGAAGAACTTTATAATTCACGTCCTGAAGTGCTAATGAATGTGTTAACCTTGCAAGATGATAGCTATGAGACTATATTTCTTATAGGACATAATCCAGAGTTAACAGAATTTGCAAACTTTTTAATAGAAGATAATTTTTCTAAATTGCCTACTTTGGGTGTGCTAGCAATTAATTTAGATATTGAATCTTGGAATGAGATTGGTGAAAAGTGTGGGAATGTAGATTTCTTTATACAGCCAAAACAGTTTAAGTACTACATGCCAAAACAAATACGAACCACTTTGGTAATAAAGAAAGATATTGAGGAATAATGGGAATACTACGCAAATACCAAAATACCAAAATAAGAATAAGTACCGTATAATACGATAAAAGAAGAACGAAAGTGCCACTTTTTGTTATCACCCATCAGGTGACACATAAGAGACTTGCATCAAGATTTAGAGAGATTATATTTGGAGAATATCTTGAAACAATAGGCGTGGATAAACTTTGTGATACCTAATTACGGTACCAATTAAACATACCAATTTTTCAAATACACAAAAGCCCGCACCTTTTAATTTCATCCAGCCACTACTGCTAATCTGCTTATGTGTTTTACTTTTATTTAGATTTCCAAGCAGTTGATTTATGTTTAAGTTATTTCCCATTTTACTCATATACGTATCCATTTATTTCTTAATATCTAATACTCTAATTGATTGTTTTTTTGTCCATCTTGCATCACAATCTTTTTGTGCTAACTTATGAAGATTATTTTTAAAGAAAGTCTGTCTTTGATTTAAAATTCTATTTGACTTTTTAGTAGTTTAAGAAATCTTGGAAATATTATATCCATCTTCTTTAGATGGATACCATGTTGGTATAATCTACACGCATTCGTGGATAATATATTGAAATTTAATACGGTTTGTCATATTACTTCCTGTGTTGAACATGGAAAAAGTTACAGCAAATGGATGAAAGAATTTGGGATGGCTACTTCCTTTTACGTACCTAATTATAGAGGAATTACAGTTATTCTGTGATTGGGTATAGATTTTTTAGGGTTAGTTTATTCACAATGAATCACTAGAATTCATAAAGATAGATACTTTATGAAAAAGGTAGTTTTTCTTGAACTTTGCTATACTCCAGTTATCTTAATATGAAGGGAAAATAATGAAAAAAAATATATTTATAGTATTGGCACTATCTTCAATACTCTCAGCATCTATGTTTGTTTGCAAGGGTGATTATACTTCTGTAGCAATAAAAACTGATGGTGATTATGTAATCAAAGTAAGTATCAATGGAAGAAAATATGATGGGGTATGGAAAGGAAGCACAGTAGATAAAAAAGGGAAACCAATCAAGCTTTATTATCTATATGGAAAAGATAACATTTGGATTCATTCACAAAATAAATTTAAAAATATAACTATAAGATTTCACAGTGATATGGACAATATGTATATTAGATATTTAAATTGTAAAGTCGCAACCAATCACCCCCCAACCAAAACACACAATTACCCTTAGATACAGCAAGCAAAGATTCAAATTCATTCAAGCTTCTTTTTCTGGAAGTATCAATAATAGATTTTAAATTGTCCAGAGACTTTTAGCTTTACCTTGACATTTCTAATATCTATTTTGCTCACATTGTTATTAGGTGGTATATTCTCATTAATAAGAATATAAATATTTTATGCCTTGACTTAGTAAGTGATTTTATCTTCTTATATGTTTTACTTTGTTTGATAAGAGGTTTTGTTAAAAGAGTGTCAAAACTTTCTTCGGGGGGGGATCTCTAATAACTCCTCATAACTTAAGTCTTTTAATTCTTCTTCCTTTTTGATAGAAAATAGTATTTTAGTCTTAGTATTTTTCAAAAAATATGAATATTTTTTAGCTGTATTTCACAGTGGTAAATTGGGTGCAAATTGGGTTTTAGTTGGGGGGATTGGTTATGGTTTAAGGAAGTTTACCCATAGTTTTTTAGAAGGAAGCTAAATTTTTGATATAATACAAATAAGTAAATACCCTAGGAAATATACATGAAAGACTTTGGTTTGAATATTTGGGGAGATAGAAACTTTTTTATCTCTAATGATACCATTAATATTAACCATAGCTCTCAACCTTCCCTACTTCAGATTACCCAAGATATGCGTGAAAAAGGCTACAAAGGTCCTCTTCTTTTGCGTTTCCCTCACTTAATAGAAAAACAAATTTCTACACTTTTTTGTAGCTTTGAAAAAGCAAAAAAAGAGTTCAACTATACAGGCAACTTTTGCGCTGTTTTCCCACTCAAGGTAAACCAATATCCAAACTTTATTTCTGCTTTGATGCAAGTTTCTTCTACTTATGATTATGGATTGGAAGCAGGAAGTAAAGCAGAGCTTATTATTGCGATGACAAAGACGGCCCTTGGTGCACCTATTACAGTCAATGGCTTTAAAGACAAGGAGATGATATCTTTGTGTTTCATCGCTGTAAAAATGGGGCATAACATTACTATTACCATAGAAGGTCTGGGAGAACTTCAAACCATTATAGAAGTCAATAAAGAGTTTAATAAAGATACAAAACAACCCTTAACACCTAAAATTGGTATGCGTATACGTTTACATAGTTCTGGCATTGGCATTTGGGCTAAGAGTGGTGGCTACTCTTCTAAATTTGGTCTTACATCAACAGAACTCCTAGAAGCCTATGAAATGCTTAAAAAATATCACTTACTCAAGCACCTTTGGATGATACATTTTCACATAGGTTCCCAAATGGGAGACATCGCACCACTCAAAAAAGCCCTGCGTGAAGCAGGAAACATTTATGCTGAACTAAAAAAACGTGGGGCAACTGCACTTGGTGCCATTAACATAGGTGGTGGTTTAGCAGTAGAATATAGCCAACATGAGGGAAAACAAGAACGTAATTATTCACTACAAGAATTTGCCAATGACGTGGTCTACCTCATGCAAGAGATAGCCAAAAGTAAAGGCGTGTCAGAGCCTGATATTTTTACAGAATCAGGGCGTTACATTGCAGCTTCACATTCTGTACTAATTGCCCCTGTCTTAGAGCTTTTTTCACAAGAATACAATGAAAAGGGGCTTCGTCTTAAAAAGAAAAATCCTCCTCTCGTAGAAGAGTTACACGACCTCTATAGCTCCATGTCCCCTAAACATGCAAGGGAATACTTACATGATGCCCTAGACCATATGGAAAGTCTACTCACACTCTTTGACCTAGGGTACATAGACCTTGAAGACCGTTCCAATACAGAAATATTGGTCAACCTTATCATTAAAAAAGCCATTTCACTTTTACAAAATAAAGATACAAATAAACTCAAAAAACTTCAAAACCGTATACAAGAAAAATACTTGGTCAACTTCTCTGCTTTCCAATCCTTGCCCGATTTTTGGGGTTTGGCACAGCACTTTCCCATCATGCCACTAGATAGACTTGATGAAACACCTAGTAACTCTGCTAGCATTTGGGATATCACCTGTGATTCTGATGGT
Organism: uncultured Sulfurovum sp.; assembly: GCA_964514765.1. GTDB lineage: Bacteria > Campylobacterota > Campylobacteria > Campylobacterales > Sulfurovaceae > Sulfurovum. The sequence continues at coordinate 42,639 of CAZEUM010000001.1, read as the reverse complement.
GAAATAGGGTTTAATCCTGAGCTACCACTCTACTTACATGACATTGATGTGAGTAAAGAAGAGTATTTTCTAGGGTTTTTCCTTACAGGTGCCTACCAAGAGGTTTTGGGTATGAAACATAATCTTTTTACCCATCCTACTGAAGCTGTCATTAGTTTTGATAATGAAGGAAAATACATCATTGAAAACCTCATAGAAGCACAAAACCTCATGGATGTACTTGATGACCTAGATTATGACAGCAATAGTATGAATAGGACACTAAAATACCGTATTGAAGCGTCAAAACATATGAATCAAGACGAGAAAAGAGAAATTTTAGCTAAACTAACCCTCTATTTAAGTGAAAATAGCTATCTTAAAACGATTCAAGCATCTAATGAAAATATTGCACCCCAAGGATAACAAACGTGAATATATTTACTCTTATAAAAGAGGACTTTTCAAATGTTAAGAAAAATGACCCCGCATTAAACTCATCTTTTGAACTTTTTTTTAACTACCCCGGTCTTTGGGCACTTTTCTTTCATCGTTTTGCTCATGCTATACACAAGAAAGGATTACGCTTCATCCCTAGGTTCATTTCTGCATTTGGTATGTTTTTCACCATGATTGACATACACCCCGCAGCCACTATTGGACGTAGGGTATTTATAGACCATGGGGTAGGTGTGGTTATTGGTGAGACAACTATCATCGGTAACGATGTTGTCATCTATCAGCAAGTAACACTTGGAGGAGTAAATACTTCTAAAGGCAAACGTCACCCTACCATAGGCAATAATGTAGTCATTGGTGCAGGTGCAAAAGTACTTGGAAACATCTTTGTAGGCGACAATGCGAAGATAGGTGCCAACTCTGTTGTGGTTAAAAATGTTCCTTTTTCTGCAACAGCCATAGGCATACCTGCACGTGTATTACAGTGCGAGAGACAGACTTCTCGTCTAAGCCACGACATCATGCCAGATGTTAATAAAGAAATTTTTGAATACTTGATTAAACGTATTGAGGTACTAGAAGACGCTTTACCAAGATATAAAAAAGATGAAATCAAGAAAAAAGACCATGACTTAGATGAAGAGTATGATAACTTTATTCACAGTATGGATTAACCTATTGCTGTAGAGATTTTTATTTTTAAAGTGCTATAATCTAATCAAGCACTTAGTCTCACTACTAAAAGGAAAATATATTGTTTTTAAAAAAGTTATTATTTTTACTCTCCTCATTTACTGTATTGTTTTTTCTTCTAGCATGTGATAAAAAACAAGAAAAAGTGATTGTAAAAAAGAAAAAACCTATACCTGTTAATGTCCATACTTTAAAAGAAGAGGCTTATCCTATATGGGTAAGTTTTTCAGGAAAAACACAAGCAGTTGATGAAGTGATGGTCATCTCTCGTGTCACAGGAGAGATAGAAAAACGTCTTTTTACACCAGGGGACAGAGTAAAAAAAAACCAGATACTGTTTCAAATAGACAAGCGTGAGTATCAGGCTGTGTGGGATGAAAAAAATGCTATTTTAGAAAAAGATAAAGCCAGTTTAAACTTGGCTATTGCTAATGTGAAAAGATATGCACCTTTAGTAAAAGAACAATTAGCCACAAGAGAAAAACTCGATGAATTACTTGCCACTCAAAAGCAATTAGAAGCAACTATTAAAGCAGACATTGCGTCCATTGCATCAGTTGCACTTAACCTTGAGTATTCTAATGTTAGAGCAAGTATAGATGGGCAGATAGGAAAAGAACTTGTGCTTGTAGGCGTAGGCAATACAGTAAAAGCAGGTACTCAGTTAGCTAAAATTGTACAAACAGACTTTTTATATGTCAATATTAACCCCTCTGCCAATGAAGTAGCACTCATACAAAAATACAAATCCCAAGCACAACCTAAAGTAAAAGTGACCTTACGCGGGGAAAAACGTTTAGGCATTGAAGTCTTAGGTCACATAGATTTTATAGATAACGTGAGTAACACTTCAACAGGAACAGTAGCTATGAGAGCTAAAATAGCCAATAAAGACAAGGTCTTATTTCCAGGAACTTTTGTAGAACTAGACTTGTTTGTAAGTGATAAAATACCTGTTTTAGCTGTACATCCTGACCAATTGTTTCAAAACCAACAAGGACAATATGTTTTTGTGGTCGACAGCAATAATACTATTGAGACCAGGCAAATATATAGCTCTTACGCCAATAATGACCTAGTTATCATCAGTGAAGGTTTAAAAGAAGGTGAAAAAATAGTAGTGGAAACCATTAAAGGTTTACATACTGGGCTTCTTGTCTTGCCTGCAGAAGTAGCTAACCCTATCACAAAGTAAGGTGCATTAATGTTTTCACTCTTTTTTATACGTCGTCCCATTGTTGCGAAAGTCATTGCTATTTTTATAGTTCTTATGGGTAGCATTGCAATGATGCAACTGCCTATCGCCCAGTTCCCTAAAATTGTGCCTCCTTCTGTAAAGGTACAAGCAAATTATACGGGTGCTAGTGCCTCTGTCGTTGAAAAAGCAGTAACCTTACCTATAGAAGAACAACTCAATGGTATTGAGGGGATGATATACATGAACTCTATCTCAGCTTCTGATGGTAGTTCCACTGTAAGCATTTTTTTTGAATTAGGGCATGACTTGGATATCGCAGCAGTTGATGTGCAAAATAGAGTTGCCTTAGCGACTCCAGTACTTCCAGAAGAAGTAAAGAAAAAAGGTGTAAGTACAAAAAAAGTATCTTCTTCTATGTTGCAAGTGCTGGCAGTCACTTCCAGTAACCCACAGCATGATTCACTGTTTTTATCAAATTTCGCCTCTTTGAACATTATGGAAGAGCTAAAACGTATTGATGGTGTAGGTGATGTGCGAAATATGGGAGAACGTAAATATGCCATGCGTATATGGCTCAGCCCCGATAGACTCTCTGCCTTGGATGTAACCATTAATGAAGTCATCCAAGCAGTACGAGAACAAAACTTACAAGTAGCTCTGGGAACCATAGGTGATACAAGTCTTTCTCAACAAAATAAGTTTCAATATACACTTGTTTCCAAAACACGATTAGATTCAAGTAAAGACTTTGAAAAAATAGTCATTCGTGAAAATGATGATGGTTCTAAAGTACGTATTAAAGATATTGCACGTGTGGAGTTAGGGGCAGAAAGCTACACTTGGTCAGGAACATTAAACAATTCAGACGCTGCACTTCTTGCTATCTATCAACTTCCCAATGCAAATGCTTTGGCTGTGGCACAAAAGGTACAAGCAAAAATAGAACAACTAAAAAAACGTTTCCCAAAAGAGATACAAGTAAAACCTACTTATGACACCACTAAGTTTGTTGAAGTCTCCATTAGGGAAGTGGTGATTACCTTGATTCAAGCCTTGATTCTTGTACTCTTGGTTGTTTTTATCTTCTTGCAGTCTTTTAGGGCAACCATTATCCCTGCTCTTGCTATCCCTGTTTCACTCATAGGAACATTTGCCATTTTACTGCTCGCAGGGTTTTCCATCAACACTCTGACACTTTTTGGGCTCATACTTGCCATAGGTATTGTGATAGATGATGCTATTTTGGTGGTAGAAAATGTAGAAAGTAATTTAGCTAAAAATCCAAATATCACATTGAAAGAAGCAACATCAGAAGCGATGAAAGAGATGTTTGCCCCTATTATCTCTACTACATTGGTTTTGTTGGCTGTATTTGTACCAGTGACCTTCATCCCTGGTATTTCAGGGGCTTTGTATCGACAGTTTGCCATGACCATAGCGTTTGCAGTACTCATTTCAAGCATCACAGCACTTACACTATCTCCTGCTTTAGCAGGGAGTATATTGAGGCGTACAAAAGAAGAAGATAAAAATGTATTTTTTAGGAAATTTAACACTGGATTAGAGTCCCTTAAAAGAGGCTATGAAAAAGTACTCCGTATGCTGATTAAATCTTGGTATTTAGTCCTTATACTTTATGGTCTTTTACTAGCAGGTACCTATGCCGTATTTACGGTTTTACCCACAGGGTTTTTGCCAAATGAAGACCAAGGTTCACTCATCGCTACTGTTTCTATGGAACCAGGTAGCACACTTCAAAGAATAGAAAAACAAACCCAAGAGGTAGTTGATATCATCAAGCAAACAGAGGGTGTTGCTGACGTGACAGCCATTAATGGCTTTAATCTTATAGTAGGCTCCATAGATTCTTCAACGTCAACACTGTTTATAGCGCTTGATAATTGGGAAGAGAGAATAACAGATCAAACAAACATTAAGTATATAATAAAAAAAATGCAAGATGAGACAAAAGAAAAAATACATGCAGCGGATGTACGGATTTTTTCTCCCTCCTCTATTCCTGGGCTTTCTGCTGTTGGTGGGTTTGAGTTTAAGCTTCAAAACTTAAATGACATGCCACTAATTGCATTTGAAAAAGAAGCCAGAACATTTTTAAAAAAACTTAATGAAGACAAACGTATTATGATGGCATACACCATGTTTAATGCGAATTATCCACAACTTTATGTAGACATAGACAGAGACAAAGTCTTTTCTCTTGGGCTTAAACTCGATGATGTTTTTTCTGTACTACAAACCTATTTGGGTTCTTTTTATGTCAATGACTTTAACAAGTTTGGTAAAACCTACAGGGTATTTATACAAGCAGAGGAATATTACAGAACCAATAAAAATGACATTTCATCTTTTTTTGTAAAAAATAATCAAGGAGAGATGATACCATTAAGTACAGTAACACGCATCAAAAACACTTCTGGTACAAACACCATTACGCATTTTAATGCTTATCAGAGTATTGCTATTAATGGTGTGCATAACATACGAGAAGGATACAGCTCTTCAGATGCTATAGCAGCCATAGAAGAAACAGCCAAAGAAGTATTGCCCTCAACTATAAGATTTGCATATTCAGGTATTACTTTACAGGAAAAAGAAGCAGGAAATGCGGCTATGTACATTTTTATACTCTGTTTAGCCATGGTCTTTCTTTTCCTCTCTGCACAGTATGAATCATGGATGACACCGATGATAATCATGCTGCCAATTCCTATAGTGATGTTTGGAGCATTAGGAGCCAATATGTTAGCAGGACTCTTAAACAACACCTATACACAAATAGGATTGGTTTTACTTATAGGAATGTCCACTAAAAATGCCATACTCATCGTAGAGTTTGCCAAAGAGTTAAGAGAAGCTGGAGAAAGCATAGTTGAATCTGCCGTCAAAGCATCCATCTTACGTTTACGTGCCATCTTGATGACCGTTTTTTCCTTTTTACTGGGTATCTTACCTTTGGTATTTGCATCAGGAGCAGGTGCAGCATCAAGGCAGTCTTTAGGTACTGCTGTATTTGGTGGCATGTTGATGTCAACGCTGTTAACATTTCTCTTAACTCCTATACTTTTTGTAGTACTTGAACAATTAAAAGAAAGACTTACAAAGGAAAAAAATGCATATTAAATACTTGCTTACTATCCTGCTTTTACTCACATCACTAGAAGCAAAGCCAAAAGTTTTAACGCTTGATAATCTTGTTAAAATTGCCTTGCAACACAGTCCAGATATAGATATAAGCCGTTTTAATTTTCAAAAGGCACAAGAACGTGCAGCATTTTCTCAGGGCTATTATCTGCCTAGTTTAGACTTACACTTAAGTGGGGGTAGACAAAAAAATGAATTTAAAGATTACAACAATCAATATGCACATATTTTACTAGGAAGTATTGGTGCTTCCCAACTCTTGTATGATTTTGGGAAAACATCAGGTAAAGTAGACAGTTCCATTAATGAAACATTGGCACTTCAAGCACAAATGCAGCAAGTCATTTCAGACAAAATTTTAAATATAAAACAAAATTATTATGATATTTTAAAAACAAAAAGTATTATAGATGTACAATATAAAAATGTAAAATTACAAAAACAACAACTTTGGCGTGCTAAAAAATACTTGCTCGCAGGTATAAGAACCATTATAGATGTCACTAATGCAAAAGTACAACTAGAACAAGCACAACTAGACCTCTTAAATGCTAAGTTTAAACTTGAATTACAGCGTGCTAAATTAGAAGAGACCTTAGGTATGATGCCTTATGATGGCAAGTACAAACTTTTTTCTAAAAAACTCTCACTGCCAAAGATAAGCAATACCTTACCTTTAATGAAAACATCCTTGCATCAACTAGAAGAATTTGCTTATAGGCATCGTTATGTTTTGCAAAGCTCTCAATATAGTGTTTCTAGTGCAAGGTCTCATGTAAAAACAAAAAGAGGAGATTATGCCCCTACTATTACCTTAAATGGGGAGTATACAACACAATATGTAGATCACAGCATACGTCTTTTTACCCCTGAAAACCAAGCAAAAGTTACAGTCAATATGAACTGGAACCTATACAGAGGCTTTCAAACAAATGCAAATGTACAAGAATCCAAAGTGGCTGTACTTCAAGCCTCATCACGGGTACAAAGTGTACGTTTGGCTGTTAAACTAGAGGTTGTAGAAGCACATATCTCCTTACGTAGAAATAAAAACAATGTAAAGCTATCGGAAAGTATTAGTAAGTCTAGCTCCCAAAAGTTTCTACAGGCGAAAAAACGTTATGAGAATGGGATTTCTGATTATATAGAACTTCAAGATGCTCAACAGGGATATATAAAATCTTTATCGGATTTGGTTAATACTTATTATGACTATTTTATAGCAATGGCACAACTCGATAATGCCATAGGGAAATAATTTATTTTGGGGATATTTAGACGTCCCCTTTAGTATTAAACCGCCACTCTGACTCTTTTAAATAATATATAAACTGTTCATCACTAACACCTTTAAACTTACAAATAAACTTTTCAAAATATTCCCAAAATCGTGTGATTGTATTTTGTGCCTTTGAGAGTTTTGCCACCTTGTCGAACTTAAGGTATTTAAGTAGGAGTTTCTTTGATTGTTCATCTTTGCTATCATAGTGTATATTTCTTGTATGTGGCATCATGATGTTGTAGACTTTGTCATCATAACTCATAGTAAAAAAATGTTGAAGTTTATGGATATTTTCTTCTATTTTGAGACTTTTTGGCAAGTAAAGATACTCATTGTAGCCTGTAACTCTATGGCTATTGAGTCGATACATTTTATCCGCATAAAGTACAATATCTCGTCGAAACTTTTCGTAGTGCTTTTGCACGGTTGAAAAATGCATCTTTGTCTCACTAGATGTTTCTCTTGTGTTACATCCAGATATGAAGAGTTTTTTTAGTATTTCTTCTCTTTCTAGCTTACGTAGACTAAATTTCCGTTTACATTTTCCACATTTTTGTTGTTTGTCTGCAAGTGCATAGGTATATGGGTGTTCACAATAGATACAATTCATACGCTATTATAAACTTTAGTCCTTAAAATAGAGTAGAAAGTATTTTTTTAATGCATACTTAATAATAAGGGACTACTATTAGTGAATAGAGATATAACATATTAAGGAGAAAAGTCATGGAGCTGTCGTTACTTGTTATTTTTTTGTACGGTATATTACATGCTTTTGGACCTGACCATCTTACAGTTATTGCGAACTTTTCTATAGGTAAGAATAAACGCAAGACGTTACTGATTACTTTACTCTTTGCCATTGGACATGGGCTGAGCCTTTTTCTTTTTGCGAAAGTGTTAGAAACGGTTGCCCTGCCTGAAGATATATTGGCGTATGGAGATATCATCTCTGCGACTGTGATTATCATCATGGGTGTATATTTACTTGTCATGGTGGCTTTAAACCGTATTCAATTACGTAAGCATATCCATGAGGGCAAAGAGCATATATATATATGGTTTGGAAAGTCACATGAACACCATGATGATATAGTAGCAAAAACTTCTTCACTCACTCTCGGACTTCTTATGGGTGCAGGGGGTATACGAGGTATGCTTATAACATTAGGTGCAGTACAAGGTGGAGAAGTAGACTTTTCTTTGGTGGCTGCATTTACACTAGGCGTGATGTTGGTGTTTGGAGGGTTTGGGTTTCTTATGCTTTACATTAACCAAAATTTTTTAGGAAATCTTACGAATGTAAGAAGAGCATTTACAGCTGCAGGTGTGATTTCACTTGTTGTTGGAGCAAATATATTAATAGGATAGGAGAAGATAGATGTGTACAGATTGTGGTTGTAGTATAAGAGGGATGGAAGGTGTTACGGAAGAAGTAGGTGAACATAGTCATCATAAAGGAAAAACATTTCACACACATGCTGAGGAAGGGCATAACCATTCTCATGAACAAGATGGTTCAGGCGAGCATCAAAAAGCCCATGAGCATTTGCATCATAACCCACAGCTCAATGATGCCAAAACGATTTCTGTCATACAAAAAATACTAGACAAAAATGACCAAGAGGCAAACCATAACAGAACGCACCTTGAAGAGTATGGCATACTAGGTATCAACCTAATGTCTAGCCCAGGTTCAGGAAAGACAACATTATTAGAATACCTTGTAGATGTAGCAAATTTTAAGTTTGGTGTGGTAGAAGGTGACTTAGAGACAGAACGTGATGCACAACGTCTTAGAGACAAAGGTATCCCAGCTGTACAGATACAAACAGGTACAGCCTGTCACTTGGATGCATTTATGGTGCATAAAGGTCTACATGATATGCCACTAGAAAGTATGGATGTCTGTTTTGTGGAAAATGTAGGAAACCTTGTATGTCCAGCAAGCTATGATGTAGGGACACACTTAAACATTGTATTGGTCTCTGTACCAGAGGGAGAAGACAAGATAGCCAAGTACCCCGTGATGTTCCGTAAAGCAGACTTGGTACTCATTACTAAAACAGACCTACTTCCTCACTTTAAATATGATATAGAGAGAGAAAAAGCCGAGGCTAGACGCATCAAACCAAATGTAGACATATTAGAAGTCAATGTCAATGATATTGATAGTGTCGAAGCAGTGGCTGAGTGGATAGAATTCAAAAGAAAGATGAGAGCATAGTTAAAGAAATAAGAAGAAGGAATAGTATGTGTTTATCAATCCCAAGTAAAGTAGTCAAGATTTCAGATGATAAGACCATGTGTACAGTAGATACTATGGGAGTACAACGTGATGCAAACCTCATGATGATGGGGGATGAAGACATTAAAATAGGTGACTATGTACTTCTTCACATCGGTTTTGTAATGAACAAGATAGATAATGATGAAGCGTTAGCCTCCATAGATACCTATAAAATGATATTGAAAGTGATGGATGAAGAAGATCGAAAAAAAGCCATACTTGAAGATGACGAATGTGAGGCACGAGGTGAGCAGTATACTCAGGAGATTAAAAAGTAATGGCAACGCTTGAACTAAAAGATCTTTATGATAATTTTAGAGATGGCGATACCATCAAAGCTTATGCCAAAATCATCTCTGAAGATGCAAAAAAATTAGAAAAACCTATTAATATCATGGAAGTATGTGGCGGACACACGCATACCATTATGAAGTTTGGACTACTACAGCTTTTACCTAAAAATGTAAACTTTATACATGGTCCTGGTTGTCCTGTGTGTATCATGCCTAAAGAACGTATAGACCATGCCTATGTGTTGTCTATGCAACCTGATGTTATCCTCGTCACACTTGGTGACATGATAAAAGTACCAGGATCTAATGGATCTTTACAAGATGCCAGAGCCAAAGGGGCAGATGTACGTTTTGTCTACTCTCCGATGGAGTGTATCAAGATAGCAGAAGAAAATGCAAATAAAACCGTTATTTTCTTTGCCATAGGTTTTGAGACAACTACGCCCATGACAGCTGTTTTAGTAGAACAAGTCATTAAGCTCAAAATACCTAATGCCCTTTTTCATATTAACCATGTAACCGTGCCAGAAGTGATGGTAGAACTTATAGACAGCCGTGATGTGCATGTTGACTCTTACAATAACCAAATAGATGCATTTTTAGGACCAAGCCATGTGTCGGTGATATCGGGTTCTAAGATTTACGATAAATTTCCAAAAGACTATGCTCGTCCTGTGGTTGTTACTGGGTTTGAACCAGTGGACGCTATGCAAGGCATTAGCATGATAGTCAAGCAATTTTTAGAAGAACGCTGTGAACTTGAAGTTCAGTACAAGCGTATGGTAAACTATGAAGGAAACCTCAAAGCCCAAGCACTCATAGAGAAGTATTTTGAGAAGATGAGTCTCTTTAAGTGGCGTGGACTTGGAAATGTGCCTGATTCTGGATTGAAGTTACGTGCTGAGTATGCAATTTATGATGCTGAAGTAAAATACAAAAATATATTGCCTATAACAGAGGTAGAAGACCATAGTCTTTGTATTTGTGGTGACATTTTGCGTGGTATGGCGAAACCTCAAGAGTGTACCATCTTTGGGACGGCCTGTAAGCCTATGACACCTATTGGGTCTTGTATGGTGAGTTCTGAGGGGGCTTGTGCGGCGTATTATAAGTATGGCAACCTTATATGACAAAAACCATAACCATAGCCCACGGTAACGGTGGCGAAGAAAACAACGAACTTATCAAAAAGATATTTTATAAAAATTTTAAAAATGACATCTTAGAAAAAAGCGAAGATGCGGCTGTCATAGAGGATGGAAAACTAGCTTTTACTACAGACTCTTTTACGGTCAGTCCTCTCTTTTTTCCTGGTGGAGACATAGGAAAACTTGCAGTTTGTGGTACTTGTAATGATCTAGCCATGATGGGAGCAAAGCCTAAGTATATGACTTGTTCTGTCATAATAGAAGAGGGTTTTTCTACGCGTGAACTAGAGAAGATAGTCAAATCCATGAAAATAGAACTAGAGATAAATGGTGCCATCGTGGTAAGTGGTGACACTAAAGTTGTACCCAAAGGTGCTATAGATAAACTCTTCATTAACACAACAGGCATAGGTACCATAGAGCAAAAAGGTATCACAGCTTCGGGTCTAAAAGAAGGTATGAGTATATTGGTAAGCCGTGATGTAGGTTGTCATGGTGCTACCATCTTTGCTGCACGTGAAGGCATAGAACTTGAAAGTGGGCTACAAACCGATTGTGCTTCACTCTACTCAGAAGTAAAAGCTCTTATAGATGCAGGCATAACCATAGTAGCCTTGCGTGATGCTACACGAGGCGGAGTCTCTGCTGTACTGAATGAGTGGGCAAAAATTTCTGATGTTTGTGTGGAAGTAGAAGAAGAAACTATACCTGTTGTTAATGAAGTAAGAGGTATTTGTGAGATGTTAGGCTTTGAAGCAGTGGACTTGGCAAACGAGGGTACGTTTGTACTTTGTGTCGCCAAGGAGGATCAGGATAAGGCTTTGGCAGTGTTACAAAAGACACATGCTACATCTGCAGTAATAGCGACTGTAACCATGCAATATGTAGGGCGTGTACTGCTTAACTCTTCATGGGGAACTAAGAGGTTCTTGGATTTACCTACAGGTGAGTTGTTGCCAAGGATTTGCTAGATTTGACAAAACACTTTAAATAGATGAAAATACTCCTCTTAGTAACAGCCTTCAACAGCCAAACCCAAGCCATCTACACAAAGCTACAAGACCGTGGCGATGAAGTAGTGGTGAGTTTTGCCATTAGTGAAGAGCAGATGCTAGAAGAGATAGAAGCTTTTGAGCCAGAGCTTATACTTTGTCCATTTTTAAAAGCGTATCTGCCTGCGAGTATTTATGATAACTACCCAACCTATATTTTTCACCCTGGACCAAGAGGAGACAGAGGACCTAACGCTTTGGAGTATGCTTTGCAAAGTCATACCAAACAGTGGGGTCTTGTTGTGCTTCGTGCCAACTCTGAGTATGATAGTGGAGACATTTATGCCCAGCAAGATTTTAAAGTACGAGATACATACAAAGCATCACTCTATAGACAAGAAATAGTGCAGGCTTCACTGGATGTGCTGGATGTGTTGTTTGAGAACATAGCCAATGATACTAAAGTACCACAAGACATGAATCCCATTCACGAGCAGTTCACACAAGCTAAAAGAAGCATCGATTGGGATGAGGATGATACACAGACTATCATAGACAAGATAAACCTTTCAGATTCTTTGCCAGGTGTGCTAGATGAGATACTTGGCTTGCCTTGTTACCTTTATGGGGTACATAAAGAAGAGAAGTTTAAAGGGTTGCCCAAAGAAGTACTTGCCAAGCGTGATGGGGCTATCTGTTTAGGGGCTATAGATGGTGCTGTGTGGATTAGTCATCTAAAGGAAGTAGGAAAGTTTAAACTGCCTGCTACTTATGCACTAAAGGATAGGCTAAAAGGTATCAAAGAAGAGAGACTCCCTTTATTATTTGATAAAAGTTATGAGACCTTTTATGAAACAAGTGTAGATATGCGAGACAATGTAGCCTATCTCTATTTTAACTTCCATAATGGCGCGATGAATACAAAGCAATGTGTGCGACTGAAGTATGCAGTAGAGTACCTAAAAATGCAGTGTGAGGTGCTGGTACTTGTGGGCGGTATGGACTTTTTTTCCAATGGCATACACCTAAACATACTCGAAGACTCAGCTAAGCAAGGTGAAGATGGATGGGCGAATATCAATGCTATGAATGACCTTGTGCAGTCTATACTCTACGCAGAGGAGGTAGCTACTGTAGCATCTTTTGCTAGTAATGCAGGAGCAGGGGGTGTCTTTATAGGGCTAGCCTGTGACTATGTGGTAGGCAAGGAAGGGGTAGTACTAAACCCTCATTATAGGACACTAGGACTTAGTGGAAGCGAATACCATACCTACACGCTATCCAAGAGAGTAGGTGAAGATATGGCCAAGAAGCTACTTGATGAATGTTTGCCACTTTCAGTGCACAAAGCAAAAGAGCTAGGTATAATAGATGCTGTCTTTGCTTCTGAGAACTATTATGAAGAACTACATGCATTTTCCAAGAGCAAATTTTATGAGGGTTATCTTTGGGATAAAGAGGATTTTTTGGAAGCCAACAAAGCCAACATAGAAGCTCATAAAGAGCGTGAGATAGAAGTGATGTACCTAGAGTTTTGGGATATAAATAGTCCCTTTCATACCTTGCGACAGGAGTTTGTTTATAAAGTATGCTCTAGGGAGACACCCAAGAGATTAAAGTTTAAGGGGATGTCTAAAAATACCCAACAAATAATCAAATCACATTAGAAATCCTAAATCTGTCAAGTATTGCGTATATTATAAAAACTAAAAACCATCATAAACTGGGAAATATTCCATAAACCTATAAAAAAGGCTCTTCACAAAAAACTTAAAAGTAACGCAGGAGCTAAACCCTATGATAGAGTAATGATGTTCAAGAAGAGACATACGCTAAATGTTATATCCAACAGTAAAACCTAACTATTTTTCCTCCTCATAAAATTTAAGATTGAACATTTGGTTTAACCCATTTTATAGAGGTTCCTAAACTTCACAATACTTTCACGATTACCTGCTATGATAATTTATCAAAAAATGAAAGGGTGATTAAGAAATGAAAAAAATTTCTAAATTAATATTTGTAGCTTTATTTGGATGGATGTTAATGACAACAGCAACTTTTGCAGATGTTAAAAAAGGTCATAAAATTTACCTTAAAAAATTAAAAGTCCCTTGTGGCTTTTCAGCTACAAAATTTGCACATAAATATACGAAAGATGAATGGGAAGCTATTAAGGAATCTGGGAAGTTTTTTGATGAAGTTAAAAAACTATGCCCCAAAGCAAAGATAAAATCTAAATATATTTCTGATGTTTATGATTTTGTTTACGAATATGCAAAAGATTCAGGGAATGTACCAAGTTGTTAGATTTTAATATAGGATTAAGTCAAATCACTATATTATTTTTTTACTGAAATTAATCAGAGGAATTGATACTTATTAATAATAAGTATCAATAAAATTTATAAAAACTAAAGGAATTAAAATGAAAAAATTAGCTATCTTAATGTTATTTGGAGCCTGTACACTGCTCATGGCTGACGGTGCAGCTGCTTATGCAAAATGTGTTGGTTGTCATGGTGTAAATGGTGAAAAAGCTGCTTTGGGTAAATCTGCAATTATTAAAGGGCAGGATGCAGCTAAGACAGTTAAGCAACTTACTGGTTATAAAGAAGGCACACTTAATATACACGGTATGGGTGGTCTTATGAAAGGTCAAGTAGTTTCTATGGATGATGCTACAATTAAAGCTGTTGCAGACTATATTGCAGCAATGAAGTAATACGTTTTTTAACGTTTAGATGTAAAGCTTTATAGCTTTACATCGTTTTACATACTGCTTCCACATTTTCCCGCTTCACATTTCATTTCAGAGTTTTCTTTTTTAGGTATGTTTTTAATATTTATTTTTTCACTACCTACTTTTTTATTATTGGTATTATCAGAGGCACATTTTGTACTAAGTCTACCGGTTTTATTTACTCTCACACAGTTATAGAGTGCTTTTGTTGTGTTGGCTTTTAAAACACAATCTCGTCTTGTATCATCTTCTTTCATCTGATTTAATATATTCATCTTCTTTTTGACTAAAACAGCTGATCCATCAACCATAGAAGCCCCACATTTCCCTGGACCACACTTCATACTTCCTTCCGTGATGGACTCTTTTTGTTTTTCACCTGAACATGCTGTTAAGCCTAGTAATATAAGTGTGAATGTTGTAAATGTTTGTAATTTCATTGATTTTCCTTTTTTAATTTTTGTTGTTTAATTTTACGTGTTTCATAAAGCTCATAAAAAATAGGAATAAGTACCAAACTTAATACAGCTGAAGAAACAACACCTCCTATCATAGGTGCAGCAATACGTTGCATCACTTCAGAGCCAACGCCTGTGGCATACATAATAGGAAGTAAGCCTGCTAAAATGGCAAACACAGTCATGAGTTTAGGACGTACACGCTGTACAGCTCCTGCATATATGGCATCATTAAGATGTTTCATATCAAAATTTTCACCCCCTTTTTCTTTTTCTTCATTTACAGACTCTTGTAAGTAGACTATCATCACAATAGCTGTTTCTGCTGCTATACCAAGTAGGGCAAGAAAACCTACAATAACGGCAATACTCATAGAAAACCCTAGCATTTCTATGTACATAAGTCCACCTAAAAGTGCAAAAGGTAAAGTGAAAAAGACTATGAAGGTAGGCACTATGACTTTAAGTGCAAAATAGATAAGTAAAAGTATCACCAAAAGTACAATAGGCACAATCCATACAATTCTTTTCATGGCTGATTCTAGGTATTCAGATTGCCCAGCCCATTCAATATAGTAGCCATCTGGTAGTTTTAAGTCTTTGAGTGCAAGTATCGCTTCTTCTTTGTATTTACTAGCAGACAGTCCAACTTGAGGTGTTATGTAGACAAAGGTGACTGGTGTTGCCATTTCAGATTTTATGACAGAAGCACTTTCTCGGTACTCAATTTGAGCAAAGGTAGAAAGAGGTACAAAACCCAGAGGTGTTTTGATTTGTATGTTACGTATATCATCAAGTGAACGTCGTTCTTCTTCTTCAAAACGTAGGGCAATGGGGTAACGCTCAATACCTTTATACATGGTTGTTATTTTTTTACCACCAATAGCTTTAGAGGTATATTCATTTATAAGGTTTTTACTAATGTTATAACGTTGTAGTGCTTCTGTATCTATGTTGATATCGATGAAAAAACCTGCAGATGCTTGGTCAGAAAAAACAGACTGTGTAATTTTAAGGTCTCGTAATTTATGTTCTATTTGTAGTGCTACTTTTTGTAAGCCATCTGCATCTTTACCGTATAGTTTTATACCTATAGGTGTACGTATACCTGAGATAAGCATGTCTATACGACCACGTATAGGGTAGGTCCATGAATTAACAAGACCTGGTACTTGTAATGCTGCTTCCATCTGAGCCATAAGTTTTTCATGGGTCATGCCTTCACGCCATTCACTTTTGGGTTTAAATGTGATGATAGTTTCTAACATTCCAAGTGGCGCAGGGTCAGTAGCAGAATTGGCACGTCCTCCTTTGCCAAATACGGTATCAACTTCAGGAAAAGATTTTAGTATCTTGTCGGTTTTTTGAGTGAGCATTTTACTCTGATCTATCGATATCCCATACGGTGTAACAGGCATATACATGATGCTTTGTTCATTAAGCATAGGCATAAATTCCCAACTTAATTTTTTGTATACGGGTATTGCATAAGTAAGTGCAGCAAGAGCTAGTACTATCACTATATATTTGAATTTTAAACCATAGACCAAAATAGGGTGATAAAGCCAGATGAAAAAACGGTTAATAGGATTTTTATTTTCAGGAATGATTTTCCCTTTTACCAAAAACACCATGAGTACAGGTACTAAAGTGACAGAGAGCAATGCTCCTGCAGCCATGGCAAAGGTTTTGGTAAATGCCAGTGGTGAAAAGAGTAAACCTTCTTGCCCTGAAAGTGCAAAAATAGGTAAAAAGGAAACCACAACAAGAGCTAATGCAAAGAAAATAGGAGGACCCACAAGCTGAGAAGAACGTGTAATGACCGATATTCGTTCTGTATTTGTAAGCTCTCTTCCTTTTGAGTCCTCTTCTTTATGTATGGATTTGTGAGCATTTTCTATCATGACTATAGATGCATCTACCATTGCCCCTATGGCAATGGCAATGCCTCCTAAAGACATAATATTGGAGCCAATACCAAAAAGTTTCATAAGTAAAAATGGAAAGGCAATTGTAAGAGGTAAAATAATCACCATAATAAGTGTTGATCTAAAGTGCATAAGAAAGAGACCAATAATAATAATAACGATGATGCTCTCTTCCAGTAGGGTAGTTTGCAGGGTTTCTACTGCTTTTTCTATGAGACTTGAACGGTCATAGGTGGTGACAACTTCTACTCCTTCGACTTTTAATTCAGACATTTTTTTCTTAATGCGTTGTATGATAGAGTAAACATCTCCTCCATAACGTATCATAACAATGCCCCCTACAACTTCACCTTCTCCATTAAGGTCAGCCATTCCACGACGAGCTCCAGGTACTAGTTCAACGCGTCCAAGTTGCTCTAGTGTGAGTGGTACGCCACCTTTTGTAGTCACAACAAGTTTTCGTATCTCATTTAAGTTTTTTATGTAGCCTTTGGCTTGTATCATCCATTCGTATCCATTTTGTATGACGATGCGTCCACCTGTGTCGTTGTTGTTGTCTTGTAAAGTCCTTGAAATATCTTGAATGGAAAGGTTATACTGTACCAATGCATCATTATTGATAGTTATCTGATAGGTAGGTACAAAGCCTCCTATGCTTGCTACTTCACTCACACCATCTACACCCATGAGAGCATATTTGTAGTAGTAGTCTTGAATGGTTCTTAATTCAGCTAAAGTTTTTGTTTGTGAGATAAGTGCATATTCATAAGCCCAGCCTACACCTGAAGCATCTGGACCTAAAGTCACCTCCATACTCTCAGGCAGTTGGCTTTGTATGGATGCTAGTTGTTCCAGTACACGGCTTCTTGCCCAGTAAAGGTCTGTGCCTTCTTTGAAAATAATGTAAATAAGTGCATTCTCATAAGTGGAAAACCCACGTACAGTCTCAATGTTAGAAGTAGCTAGAAATTGAGACACCAGTGGGTATGTTCCTTGGTCTTCCATAATCTCAGGACTTTGCCCCTTCCATGTGACTTGCACAATGACCTGTGGAGGAGAAAGATCAGGCAAGGCATCAAGAGGGGTATTTTTCATTGCCCATATTGAACCTAAAACTGTAAAAAGAGTTATCATGAGGACAACAAAACGGTTACGGATGGAAAATGCTATGAGTTTTTCAATCATGACAGGACTTTAATAGATCGAATTAATTTGTGCATCTGAATCCATCATAAACAGAGCATTTTCTACCAGAGTATCTCCAATCTGGAGACCTTTAAATACTTCATAATATTTAGTATCAAGAGGTTTGAGGTCTATTTTTATGGGTTCGTACTCACCTTTGAACTCTGTGGCTAAAAAAGAATACCATGTACCATTTTTACGAATGGCAGCTGTTCTTGGTATAACTATGCGTGTTTTTGTGCTTGCTTTTGCATGTACTTTAACATACATTCCTGGCTGTAAAAGTCCAGCACTATTGTCTACACTTAAACGAAGTGTTAATGTTGCTTCTTTAGGATCAATTTTAGGATATAGCAGTATTTTTTCTGCGCCAAACTCTTTGTCTATCCCTTTGACCTTTACTTTAAATTCTTTGAGTTTATTGAGCATTTCAAGCTGGTCTTGAAACAATTTAACTTCTACCCATACTGTATCTAAATTGACAATTTGAAAAAGTCTTTTTTTAGAATTAAAAGATGAACCTTCATTAATATTTTTTTCAAAAATCCATCCAGATATAGGAGCATGGACTGTTGTAAATTCATCAACATTACGTTTTGAGGCTATGGAGCTAATCTCTTTTTCGCTGATACCTAAGAGTTTAAGTTTTATTTTTGCACTTTTAAGCATTTGGGGCATAGATGTTTTTTTGTTGTAGTTGACGGAGTTTATGTAGTCTTCTTTTGCTTTGTAGACTTCAGGGGCATATACTTTTACCAAAGGATCCCCTTTATCTACCTTTGCATAGAGTGTATCTGCATAAAGTTTTTTTACAAAACCTGAAAACCTAGTACTTACATCTACTTTTGATGAGTCTTTTGCAACGATGTACCCATAATTTATTTGTTCTTTTGCAGTATTAAGTGATTTTACTTGAATGGTTCTAACATTGAAAAGTTGTTCTATAATAGGTTTTTTTTTAGGTTTTCTCTGCTTGTTCACTTTTTTACTTGTAATAATTTTGTGTATAGAAGTATTTTTTTCTTTACTAGGTAGTTTTTTTTTATTGTTATTGTCTCCACTCAAACATTTGCCTGCCTCACATTTCATACTTGATTCTGAATAAATGAATAAAGGTAAAAATAGTATAAATATATATTTTGACATTTTAAAGTTCTCCTGTGAGTGATTTTAGTTTGGCTTGTGTTCTAAAGTATTCTGCTTGAATTGCGATACTTTCTTCTTCAAGGTTTAGTTTTTGTTCCAGAAGGTTGGTGTAGGCAAACAGATCACCACCTTGCTGTATGCTGGCTTGGGTAAGCTCAAACATATGTTCAATTTGGGGTAGTGTTTCTTTTTGAATGATAGTATATATGCTATAGGCTTCTTGAAGTTTGGCATACATGCTTTCAATTTCGCTGCGCAATGATGATTTATAATCTAATGAAGCAGAAGCAGTAGCTAAGACTTCTTTTCGTGCAGCCTCTATTTTTAATGCTTCACTTCCATAAAGGGGCATAGAAGCACCTATGCTGATATTAGCAAAGTCATCAAAGACAGTACGGTTAAAATAACCTACTTGCACATAAGGGTCTGGTCTTGCTTCAAGTGCTTGAATCTTTTGATTGCTCCTAGCAAGTTCTTGTTGAGAAACTACTCTATGATAAAGAGGATTATTTTTAAGTTTGTTTATATAATAATGTAAACTTTTAGGTCTATACATTTTTAAGGATGCTGTGACTCTCTTTACTTCAGTGTTGACCAAATATCTCAATTTTGCCTTTTGACTTTTTAAAAGTGCTATATAATTTGCTTTTTTAATTTTAACTTTTGTAAGAAGAAGACTTGCATTCATACTACTGGTATAACTTGTGCTATCTGCTGAAGCGTAAGAAGTATAGAGTTGTATGTTTTGTTTAGCAACGACAATATATTTGTTTACAATAGCAATACGGGCTTGGATCTCTTTAATGGTATAAGCAGTCATGCGTATGTTTTCGGCCAATTGTACTTTTGCTGCATCATAAGAGTGTAGGACTACTTTTTTCTGGGCTTGTACATAGCGTTTTCTCGCATCTAGTTTACCAAACCATGGAAATTTTTGTTTAAAATTTATGGCTTCATATTGCATGGGTTCTATGCGTCTATTTAAAGGTTCGTCAAGCTGTATAACGTTAATGGTCAAAGATATATCAGGGTTAGAAAAGTTCTGTGAAAGAGAAATTATCTCATCCATAGCAGAAAGTCTATGTTCAATTGTTTTAAGTGAAGGGTGTTTTTTTAAAGCAATGTGAATGAGTTCTTGTATGCTTTGGGCATTGAGAATCATTACACTTAGCAGCATCAAAAGTAGAATACGCATCTATTTTCCTTAATATCGGTTCAGGATAGTGTAATTTTTTTATGTGTATAGAGTGTACAAGAGTAGTATAGGTAACCAAAAGTCCACCTTAAAAGTAAATATAAAAGAAAACCTATTGGTTTGCTTGACAATTGATTTTATTTAGGCTATAATGCTCTTAGAAATAAAAATCACTTGTAAAAACCCTAGATATTTACATTAGACAAGGGCATTGATTTTGTTTAGCAGTTTTATTGTCTCCCCCCTATATTTAATAGAGAAGCTAACAAGTCAATATGCTAAGTCACTCTAGGGTCTTTAGAGGTGCTTTTTTCGTTTATACATATTTATTGTTTAAATATCTAATCATAGTGAAGGAAAGAGTATGTCTGCAAGTTGCCCAATATCTACAAGAAGAGTTGATTCAAATATGGTTAGAGTTATCTCTTTCCAGGTTATTCTTTTTTCCCTCATATTGCTTATTACCCAAGAGAGTGTTTTTGCAATCATATTATTATTTGACTTTTTTGTAAGAGCTATTCGTAAATCTGACTTTAGTCCTTTTCAGATTTTTGGACAATTTGTACTTACAGGATGGGGAATTGCGCCTAAGCTTTGTGATGAATCACCAAAAAGATTTGCTCTATATATGGGGCTTGTTGCCTCATTGTTTCTTGTTGTTCTATATCTCGCTGGATTTACTACAGTGGCTACAATTATTACCATTGTATTATTAATTTGTGCATTATTAGAGACAGCATTCGATTTTTGTGTAGGATGTAAGGTATACTACACAATTCAAACAAGTAAAGGCTTTTTAAAGAATGATAGGAATATCAAGTAAAACAATATATGCAGTAGCAGCACTTGAAGAGCTTGGAAAAAGCGAAAATGCTAAACTACTGAAAATAAAAGAAATAGCGGCTAAAGCAAACATCCCCCAAAATTTTTTGGAGCAGATACTTTTAGAGCTTAAAAAGCAAGGACTTCTTGTCAGTATTAAAGGTGCACATGGTGGGTATAAACTTGCTAAAGACCTTAAAGATATTACCCTTAAAGATGTGGTACTTATCTTGGAATCTGATATATTTTCTGATTCTCATAAAACTGAGAACCCTGGGTTAAAACTTTTTTGGGAAGATCTTCTCTCTGATGTTTCTAAAGCTTTTGAAATTCCATTATCAGAACTGAAAAACTATCAACTTAAAGCGAATAAAATACTTAATTATTCAATATAGGAAATAAATACATGAACAAACCCGTAGATTTTGATTACTTCAGTACACAACTCGTTCACAATGTAGGTTCTCGCGTAGGACCCATAGCAGCAACCATTGTACCGTCTGTTGCTTTTGCTTACCAAGATGCACAAGAAGCAGAAGGTATATTTTCAGCAAGTGTAAACAAACCTCTTTACGCAAGAGTAGGAAACCCAACCAATGCAAAACTTGAAGGTATTGTTGCCCAATTTGAAGGTGGGTTTGGCGCTATTGCAACCTCTTCAGGTATGGGCGCCATCTCTATGGTCTGTACTGCATTTTTAAACGCTGGTGATGAACTCTTATGTATTGGTGGGTTTTTTGGTGGTACATATTCCTTAGTGAACGATACCTTGTCTCGTTTTGGTGTAAGTAATAGTTTTTGTGAAGTAGATGATTTTGATCATATTGAGTCTGCATTGAAACGTGGAGTGAAGATGGTACTTTTTGAATCTGTTGGTAATCCTTCACTTACCTTGCCAGATGTACAGCGTATTATTGATTTGTGCAATAAGTATGAAACAGTAGTAATGATAGACAATACGCCAACGCCACTACTTTTACGTCCACTAACAATGGGTGCAGATATAGTGGTACATTCTTCAACTAAAAATATGTCAGGTCATTCTGCAGCACTTGGTGGTGTGGCAGTCTTTAGAGCAGTAAAAGAGGAGGGTGATAAACTTCTAAATGACAAGTACAAAGATTTACATAAAATAGTAAAAAAAATGGGTAAAAAAGCATTTATACCCATTTGTAAAAAACGTGCCATACGTGACCTTGGTATGACAGCCAATGCCTTTGGTTCTTTTATGACCATGATAGGACTAGAGACACTTTCTTTGCGTGTAGAACGTGTCAATCAAAGCGTAGAAAAGATTGCGGCCAAACTAGATGCATCATTTCCAGAAGGTATATCTGTTAACCACCCATCTATTCCATCAAGTCGCGATAATGCACGCTATAAGTCAGATTTTTCACAAGGCTGTGGACCACTGTTGAGCATTGATTGTGGCACAAAAGAGCGTGCATTTACATTTCTAAATAAACTAAAACTTGTAATTTTGACTGCAAATATTGGAGACAACAGATCATTAGCCTTGCATATGACAAGTACTATTTACGCTGATTTTGATGATGCGGCACGTAAATTTTTAGGTGTACATGAAGGGCTAATCCGTGTTTCCATAGGCTTAGAAGATCCCAAATCTGTAGCTGCAGACTTTTTACAGGCGGCAGAAGATTTATAGAAGCTAAAAGTGTACCTATAATAATAGGTACATTAGAGTATGCCTTCTAAAATAAAGAAGACTTCAAGCCATAAAAATAACTTTGGATTTGCAGTATGCTTTTGGTACTAAGTTTTTCTATAAAACTGTCTATTCTGTCTTTCTCTTTCCATGAAGGGTTTTTTACTCCTGCCAGTTTTTGTAGTTGGGCTTTGGCTTGAGACATCACTCCTACTTTGTCTATGAGTCCAACACCTTTGGCTCTAGCAGAGGAAAAGATATGTGCATCTGCAAACTCTTTTGAGCGAGAGATATCTAAACCTCTTGCTTTGGCTACATCTTGTACAAAGAGTTCATAGGTGTCTTTTGTGAGGGTTTCGAGTTCTGCTCTCTCTTCAGGGGTCCATTCTCTAGTTGGCGTACCTGCTTCTTTGAAAGTACCTTGTTTTACTATTTGTGTTTGTACACCGATGGTATTCATAAGTTCTTCTATGTTGGCACTTTGCATAATGACACCAATAGACCCCACAATAGATCCAGGATTAGCAATAATAGTATTGGCATATATAGAAGCATAATAACTCCCACTAGCCATAATACCAGAAGCATAAGCAACGACTGGTTTATGTTTTTTTAACTCTTTTATAGCATAAGCTATCTCTATAGATGGAGGTACAGAGCCACCAGGTGAGTTTACATTGAGCAAGACACCTTTAATATTAGTGTCCTTTTGTGCCTCTGCTATCTCTTTTAAAATGCTAGTTGCATCCATAATTGGACCTAAAAGTTTAATCTCTTGCAGGTTAGCAGCAGTGAGTTGTGTACTTGAAGTGGGCATAAGTACAACAAAAGCGATGAGTAAAAAAAGCATACCCATAAAGTGCTGACCAATCCATTTGACGATTTTTCCTATAGTAGTAAACATGTATGTTTCCTTTGTAATTTTAGTAAATCTATTTCTAGTATGTATTTTATCTCCTGCATACTTAGTCTTAGATATGTTTTTCGCCTTCAATGTAAAGAGCTGAGACTTCTTTAGTATATAAAATACTCCACAAAGCTAGGTCTTCATCTCTTTTTGGTGCTTCAGGCAAAGTAATTAAGGCAAAGTCAGAAAACTTTCCTACTTCAATTTTACCACAGTTCAAATTTAAAATATCTGCTGCATCTGCTGTAATAGCACGTAGTAAATTACTTGCTAAATGATGAAGGGGAAGGTCATGATGTAAGAGTAGGGCTGCACGAAGTTCATCAAATATATGCAGTGAATCATTAGAACTTAGACCATCTGTTGCTACAGAAAAAGGTAGTTTTAAGTTCTCAATAGGCAATCTACCCACCCCTAAATAGCGATTAGACCGTGGACAATGGGCAACAGAATGTCCTTTTTGTGCCAAGTAATCTAGTTCTATCTGCTTTGCATGTACTGCGTGGGTAAAGTGTGTGGGGTAGCTGTCAAAGGCGTACATAAATTCTTGTATGTTTGTTACAGGTATTTCTGTATTAAAAAACTTTTTAAAGAAAGATTTAAATTCACCTTCACCTTTTTCAAGCCACTCACGTTCAGCTTGTGATTCTAAAAAATGTGCACAAAGGGGAAGGGTATATTCTTTAGCTAAATTTACAGCTTTTTGCAAGATAATAGGATGAACAGAATAGGGTGAGTGTATAGCTATAGCAGGGCTAATACGTGAAGAGGGCTTGCAAGACTGTGAGGCTTTTACACGTTCCAAAAAGTCTTGGTACAATATATCGGCATATTGGGCATTTGAGCCTATGAGTTCGTTGAAAAAAACAACACGTTGGGCTGTTTGTTCACAAGCCTCTAGTTCGTTTCCAAAACTTGATATGGCAGCAAAAGTAGTAATGCCTGAACGTAACATTGCGTCACACTCTTTAATCATTACGCTATTGTCACATTTTCCAACTAAATCTTCTCTGTGTGCTATGACCGAGTCAAGCCAAGGCATAAATGAGCCATATTTTAACGATGTTTTGTTAGCTGAAAATTCTAAATGTACATGGGTATTTATGAAACCAGGGTAGAGTATGGAATTTGGCTCTGCCTGTATCACTTTGGCTTGTGGATATTTAATTTTTAGTATCTCAGGATTATCTATGGCTTCTATAGTATCTGTAAAAGCCACCGCAGAATGTGTTATAAAACCACTTGGGGTATAAATATAATCGGCTACGAGTATTTGCATTGGTATATTTCCTCTATATTGACATTCATCAAGTAACATTCTAACATTTTTGTTTATTATACTAGTAAAAAAGGATGCAGTATGGCATTACTATATGCAGAACAAGTTGAATACCTAGACTTTGAAGAAATGCAAGAGACACATGAAGAAGAGATAGCCATTTTAAACGAGGTAGATAAACTGGCCACATACTACGGCATGGATAAAACAGAAGAAAAACTCAATGCCTTAGAAGTAAAGTTAAATGAATACCTTGAGCATGTAAAAGAACATTTTGCTAATGAAGAACGTCTTATGAATAAATATGATTTCCCTTCTTATGAAATGCATAAAATGACACATGATATCTTTTTAATGGATCTAGGCATTACGATTAAACAGTGGCAAAAATTTGGTGATATAGACAAGGTGATTAATTTTATACGTAAGTCACCAGAGTGGATAGTCATGCACATCAACACTGTGGATGCCCCCACTTCAGCGTATTTCATGTATAAGTTGAAGCTTGAAGCAGAAAAAAAGAAAAAGGTTAAAGATCCCCTTAATTATTTATAGTTTATTTTAAACCTTCTATGCTAGTATGGCTTATAAAATAACTGTATTACTAAGGATATAAAAAATGAAAACTGGAAAAGTATTGGCACTCTATATGACAATGCCAGATATGATGCGTTCTGGACATCGTATGGCATGTGAAGATTTTGAGTGTGACCCTGATGGAATTTTAGAAGATATGAATTATGAGACTAGTCAAGATTATGTCATGATGCTTACCTGTTTAAAGAGTTATGAGCTGATAGAAGAAGCAGAGCTGGTCATTGACAAAGGTGTATTAATGGAAAACATTATTGTCGATATTGATTTATATGGGTTAAAAAAAGGTTCTGTTATAGAATTGGGTGATACTTTATTAGAAGTAACAGGTCCTTGTGAATCATACAGCTACCTCATGGCACTTGCACCAGAACTACCTGACATAATTCGTGGAAACCGTGGTCTTTTTGTACGACCTTTAGACCATGGAAAAATCTCTCTTGGTGATGATGTAAATATATTGAAAGAGGGTGAGTAAGGTTACCTAGTCAAGTAAATACACAAAAACTTGTGTATTTACTGAGATAGTAATAATTTATAGAAATCACTAGGTGCATCTACTGTAAGTTCTAAAGTCTTTTTACTTTTTGGGTGTATAGTGCTAAGTCTTAGTGCGTGAAGTCCCATTTTATGACCTATTGTACCATAGCGTTCATCACCTACAATGCTATGTCCAAGCCAAGCCATATGAGCACGTATTTGGTGTTGTCTGCCAGTTTCTATGCGTACTTCTAGGAGTGACTTTCCATTTTTACTTTCTAATACCTTGTAATGCGTAATGGCTGCTTTGGAATCTTTGTGTGCGCCGACATGCATACGGTACTCTGTTTCATCTAGTCTTAGAGGCTCGTTAATGGTTCCTGTACTCTCTTTAGGTGTGCCTTTAACAATGGCCAAATAAGTTTTTTCAGAAACACCCCATTTATCCATAACACCTTCACGTACTTCTTTAGAAGTAGCAAAAAGCAATACCCCAGAAGTCTCTCTATCGAGTCTATGTACTGGCCAAAGTTTCACCATCTCTTTGGCGCGTGAGAGTTGTTTACGAAGTAGGGCAAGGGCATGTTGTTTTGTCTCTTGTGTCGTTCCTACAGACAGAAGTCCTGCGGGTTTGTTTATGGCTATGAGGTCTTTGTCTTGGTAGAGTATTTCAAGGCTTGCCAATGTTTGTACAGAGGTTTTTCTTGAAAATGTACCAGGTACTGCATCTACTTCCACCACATCGCCTACCTCTATGATAAAGTCATGTTTGCTTGTGGTTACACCGTTAACGCTAATGTTTGCATTTTGTAAACGTTGTTTTACTTTCTTTTTTGACCACCCTGAAAGTGCATTAAATAAAAATACTAAGAGTTTTGAGCGCTGTTGAACTTGAAATGTTTCTGCCATTTATTGTGTACCTTTTTATTGTTTTTCTTTATTTATAAACTTCTTTATATCTTTGAACCCAAAGATTATAGGTCTTTTGCTTTTTTTTGAAAGTTTAAAAGGGTGTTGGCTTTGTCGCTTTGACTTTCTCATAACATCGCTTTAGGCTATTTTCCTGAGCTTGCTTATGTCTGTAGCCCCGTTTACCTTTGTTTCTTTGTATCTATATAAATCTATTTAGTAGATTTATTACACTTACGCTTGTTGAGCTAGTCTTTGAAAATAGTCCCTTGTGGGCGTTCTTTAGGGTATTCGCTTGGTATGCGAATCCGCCATTTGATAATTATTATTTATTTACTCCCAAAGGTTTACTCTCAGGATTGTCCTGATATATTTGTATCATTGTATCATTATAAGTGTCTTATACTTTAAAGCTTTGAGTTTTTCTGATAATTATAAAGAAGTAAAAAACTCATCATGTGTCTTTTGAGTGCGTCTAAAGTTTTATAGTTTTTATAGGTCTAATGCTTTAGATAAATTTAAAACACAATATCCAACTTTCATACAATCATCTTGAAAAAAAACTGAACATTTATATTTTATGCAATATCTAGAAGCTGTAAGAAAACATAGGAGCAGACATATAGTATAGACAAAAAGCAGGTATTTTACTATTGCTGATGATATGGTGGTTTTCTTGGCATATTCTCTCCCTATATCTCTGGTATCTCATAAATATCTTATGGTTACATCCACCTCTAGCCCTTAAAATCAACTTGAAAGATAATACGCTAAATTATGTAAAGTAAATCGTAAAAACGTTATAATATTTAAAATCATAATTTAAGGAAAAAAGATGAAAAAATTGTTAATCGGATTGTTATTTGTAGGTTTTAGTATTCATGCTTATGCGAAAGATACTATTGTGGTGCTAGAGACAAATGTAGGAAAAATAGAGTTGAAGATGTACCCTAAAGTTGCTCCTTTGGCCGTAGAGAACTTTACTACTCATGTAAAAAATGGCTACTATAATGGTTTGACATTTCATAGAATCATCAAAGGCTTTATGATACAAGGTGGTGACCCTGTAGGCAATGGAACAGGTGGAGAGTCTATATGGAAAAAACCATTTAAAGACGAGTTTGGGAAAAATGTAGTTTTTGACAGACCTTATTTACTTGCTATGGCAAACTCTGGTCCCAAGACAAATGGAAGTCAGTTTTTTATTACATTAGCACCAGCAGAGTGGTTAAACGGTAAACATACTATCTTTGGAGAAGTTGTGAATGGAAAAGAAATAGTGCGTAAAATGGAAAAAGTATCTGTATCCCCAGGTAACAATATTCCAATGTTTAAGCAAGTCATTAAAAGAGCGTATATCAAAAAATAAATGAACCTAAATACCTTAAGAGAAGAACGCAAAAAATGGCTTACTTGGAAAAATATAATTCCCTATCAAGAGGCCATTAAAAAGCTACCTCAATATAATGCTGTTGAGGTAAATTTAGGAGATAGCGTCTCTTTGAAAATTCCAAATCTTAGTGAAGATGGTGCCAATCAAATTAAAGAGATAGCACTCCTTATGAAGCCATGGAGAAAAGGTTCTTTTGAGATTAATAATCTTTTCATAGATTCCGAATGGCAAAGTCAAATTAAATACAATTTACTAGAACCACATTTTAATCTTCAAGATAAAATTGTAGGAGATATAGGTTGTAACAATGGCTATTACTTGTTTCGTATGCTTTCTCATAAACCTAAAAAACTCATAGGGTTTGACCCCTCTGTCATTTACTACTCCCAATTTCAATTCATCAATCATTTTATCAAGTCGGATATTGTCTATGAGCTTTTAGGTGTAGAGCATGTAGAATTTTATGAACATAAGTTTGATACTTTGTTTTGTTTAGGTGTACTGTACCATAGGTCTGACCCTATGATGATGTTAAAGTCACTTTATAAAGGCTTAAATAAAGGTGGTGAACTCATTTTAGACACTTTTATGATAGACGGAGAAGAAGAAATCTGTCTTACGCCTAAAGAGAGATATTCCAAAATACCAAATATTTATTTTGTCCCTACCATACCCGCACTCATAAACTGGTGTCATAGAGCAGGGTTTGAGCATGTAGAAGTACTTGAAACAATGGTCACTCAGTCTAACGAACAAAGAAAAACAGAGTGGATAGATACACAAAGCCTGGAAGATTATTTAGACCCTAATGACAAAACAAAGACAGTCGAAGGTTATCCTGCACCTAAAAGAGCTTATATTAGAGCAATAAAAGCTTTGTAGAACCTTACTTTTATTTTTAAACAAGGTACATTTAGCTATAAATACACTATATAAAAGAGAAAAGTGGAAAAACTTTAAGATTGGAAATAGATGAGAATATTAACCGTAGGTTTTGGTGACGAATACGTCAAGGAACTTGAAAAAGAATTAGATAATTATTTTATTTGTATTGTAGACAATGCAAAAGATATATATGATGCAACAAATTTTACAGATTTTAGACACTATGAACTTGTTATTATTGTAGATGAAGGTGTTAAGTTTTCTTTAGAGCGTTATGTCAATGAAGTAAAAAAGAAAAAAAGCGAAACAAAGATTATGATACTTACGGGTAATTTTAAGCAGCAAGCTGTATTTTATGCATTAGGGGTAGATGATGTGATTTATCAACACTGTGGACATCCTGACCTTATAGCTGCTAGAGTATTAGCAAATATGAGACATCTTTTTGGTACGCAAGTGACCATTGAAAAACTTGTTATTGACATAGCCAATAAAAAGATAGAGTATGATGAAAAAATCGTCTCTTTAAATGGAAAAACATTTGACATACTAGCTTATCTTGCTCTTCGTAAACAAAGGGTTTTCTCAAAAGATGAGATTATCAATGCATTATGGGAAGAACCAGAGTATGTGAGTGACAATACCGTTGAAGTTGCCATAAATCAGATACGTAAACGTTTAAAAAATATCTTGGGCTTTCAAGTGATTCATACGGTTAGAAGACGTGGTTATAAGTTTTCTTACTAAGGATATACGGTGCATAAGTTCTTTCTTTATACCATTTTAATATCCTCGGGAATAATTCCCCGACCCTTGGGTAGGGGTTGTTGATTTTCAGCCGTTTTTTAGTAAAAACTGTCCGAATACTAATCGGCTAGGTGTCCGAGTGTTGATTTGCAGAGTGTTCAAATAGGTCTGGCGTGAGCATTTTTGGAATTCTATCCCATACATCCCTATTTTTGCCCATGACGCTTAAGTCACTTGCCTATTCCGTCTGCTGTGGGTACTTGGTGGATGTGTAGTGCTTCTTTCATTGCAGTATCACTTTGAATCATACGAAGCTCATCAAGGGAGCATCCTCCACTGTGCATCATTAGCAGTAGTGCTTGGATAAAGTTAAAAGGTGCATACCCTCTATTGCTTTTAGGCTATGGAAGATAAGTATCATAAAGTTTATCTACTTCGACTCTTGTTTTTCTATTTTTCTATTTTGTTATTTGGGTACTATTTATCTATACACCTTATGCATCTTTTGTGTACAGTGACAAACTCAAAATTTTTTAAATGCTCAAGTAGTTCTCCATTATGACACTTTGCATCTAGTAGATCAATTTTATTGCATTTGGTACAAAGTGAAAAGATTCGTGCTTTATCTGTGGTTAAAATATAATAAGATTTTTTGAAATCATCTTGCACTACTATAGCCAATTTACATTTTATAAAAAAAGTCAAATGTCTATATATAGTATTGAGAGATATCTTTTTTGAATTACCCTCTTCTAGTTTTCTTGTTATATCTGCAACACTCAAACATGCTTCGCTTTCCATCAATAAACTATAAATAGCTTCTCTAGCATAAGAAGTATTTACTTTATTTTCTTTGATACACGTGTATAGTTTGTCTATGCTCATAAGCGCCTTCTATTGAAAATAATCTTGATAGTAATTGTTTAGACAATATTTAATATTGCGAATTATTGCGACTATTTGCTTAAGAATCAATAAAGTGATAATAATTGTCATTTAAGCCTAGCTTTAAGGTTTTTTATTTTAATATACTGAAAATCGTTATCAACTAAAGGATACAAGATGTCAATTTTAATACTAGGTGGAGACAAAATAGACCCTATAAGAAAAATACTTATGGAGTTAGGAATTAGTGATATCATTCACTGGACTGCAAGAAATCAAAAAAATGGCAGGAAAAAAGATAAAGTAATACCTTCAAAAGTAAACATAGTACTTATGCTTACAAATTTTTTAAACCATAATGCTATGAAACACTATAGATCTGAAGCAAAAGCAAAAGATTTACCCATAGTTTATTCTACACGAAATGTAGAGTGTGTCAAAGAGGCATTCATAAAAACGCTTTCTGAACTTGATCAAAATTCAGAAATATGTAAACAATGTGAACACCATACACGATGTTTCAGAGGCGAGTAAGAAGATTATGATGGAAGATTTTTTTATTATTCCAACGCACAAGATTGAGCATGCATGGAATCCACCAGATAAAAGTCTAGAATTATTTGTTTTGGAATATTGTGAAGAAGTATTGGAAATACCACTATATATGGTATCAGACGCTTCTTATACGGATGAAGGCATAGAATTAGATTTGTGCAATTTGGAAGATTTTGTTTTAGGTGAAGATTGGTATATCAATCTTTTTAGACTTTCAAACTACGCAAGAGCATCATAAGGAGACTCAAATGACAGCACCATTACAACAAAGTATATGGAAAAAACCTGAACCAAAGATATGTACAGATTTTTTACAAACAGTCCAAGGCAATTATATTTTAGAAAGACATCTTATGAAATGGGCAGATATTAATCAAAAAGATTCTTTTGGTTTTACGGCACTTTACTGGGCTATTTCCCATCATAATATGTATAATGTCAAGCTTCTTATGGAGTATGGTGCTACACTAGAGGTGACAAGCACTATGAATGCACTTTTTTATACTATTGATTGTGACAATTTAGAGGCATTAAAATACTTTTTAGACAAAGGTATAGACAAAGGTATTACGCGTAGAAATCATAAAGGTCAGACATTTACATTGCTAGAACATGCAAAAAGATTAAAAAGATTAGCTATTTTAGAATATTTAATATGATAATGATTATTACTTTAACAGTTATTTAAGTTTACTTTGTCTATGATATCAAAGTAAACAAATTGTTTTAATTAAGCCCTTCCTTGAGGATGCATTTAACCTCCTCTTTTGATTATATCTTGAGCCTACTCAAAGAAGGGTTGACCTAAAACAATTATTTTATGTAAGCCTCCACACTAACTATTCCTCTTTGTCCCTTTTAGGAGTCCTAAAACATTCAATATGGAGGTTGACCTAAAATAACTAAACAAAGGTAAGAAATGACTGCACCACTTAATAGACACATACAGACACACCTCATAGAGATGGTAAGAGAAAAGCTTTTACTAGAGCGTATTTCACTCAATGGTATAGATGTAAACATTCGAAATGATGCTGGGGAAAATGCACTCTACTGGGCTATTAAAAAACATAGTATTTATAATGCTAATTTACTTATGGTATTTGGATCTAGCCTTGTGGTAGCTGAAAATACACATGCATTATTTCATGCTATAGCGTGTAAAAAACACGAATTAGTGGTACTACTTATAGACAAAGGGCTTGATGTCAATTTAACAGATACTATGGGGAAAACTGCTCTTATGCATGCTATAGAAGCTGGATTATTTTTAACAGTAAAGTTTCTCATTGCAAAAGGTGCTGACATGTACCTCATGGATAATGCGCTTAATATGGCCGAAGATTATGCCAAAGACTCTCATTGTGAAATGATACGTCATTACCTTCAGTATACAGTGCAAGCAGATATGCAAGAAAATACTTGCAATAGTAAACAATGTGCTTGTCAGTAAAAGGATAGGTATGAAATTTGTAGGATTTACAAAGTCTCAACAGGGAATTTATAAGGAATTTTTACCTTATAGTGAACAACTTAAGACAAAAAAACAACAACGTGCTATCTTTTTTCATATGTTCAATACTTATGTGGAAAGTGAGTTAGAGTTTTCTAAAAAAGAAATGCTTACCTCCTCAACTATAGAGGGTGTATTTAGACGTAAAATTATAAATAAAATTGATATTTCCTGTATAAAACCCTTTAGCATATATACTGGGGGAAAGATAGTCATAGATGTGTCTACTTCTTTGCTCATTTATGCATACTTTACAGGGAAATCCCTAGCTTTTCCTTTACGTAAAAAACCTTTTATGCCAGTTGGAAAACTCATCGCACTCATCTGTGCCAAAGAAGGTTTTTCTTTGTTGATGGATGTTGAGGATATGTTTTTGCATCTCGTATATGAGCGGATTAAAAAGGTAAATAAATATGCCGATATATTACTGTATGAAAAACACATTGTAATTAAAGACAAAAGAGAGCATGTTCCAGATTCATTGGTAATGCCACAATATAGAAAAATCAATAAAGAAAAACTTTATGAAGATGTAGATTTTGTTAAGCAGATGAATACAGTACAGGAAACACTTAATAATGGTGAGATACATCAAATTTACTTGGTATATCCCAAACATCCAGACTTTTCTAAACACATCAATATAAAACTTACAAATCAAGTAAAACTTTGTGAAGATGAGTACATGGTAAAAGTCACGCCCTACTCATTTTCATTTTGTGACAAGTCTATTAGAAAGAATATGATTAGAAAAAAGCAAATATGTCAATGACCTTTACACTTCTTTAAATCCTAAACTATTATTAGGGTTTAAAGAGGTGTAATGTCTCAAAATATAATTTTAAGGAAATACAATGGCAATAGGAATATTTTATGGAAGCAACGGTGGAGCAACTGAAACCACAGCAGAACTCATCAAGAACAAACTAGATATAAAAGCAGATTTACATGATATAGCAGATATAGATATGAATAAATTTGATGAATATAAAAAAGTAATCATAGGCATCTCAACATGGGGTGAAGGAGATTTGCAAGATGACTGGGATAAATGTTTTGATGATTTTGAAAATGTTGATTTTTCTGGTAAAACGGTAGCTTTTTTTGGTTTAGGTGATCAAGAAGGATATGAAGACAACTTTGTAGATGCCATGGGTATACTTCATAATGCTGCCGTAAAACAAGGTGCAACAGTAGTGGGTAATGGCTGGCCATCGGAAGATTATGAGTATTCAGACTCTATCGCAGAACAAGAAGATGGTACTTTTGTTGGCTTAGCTATAGATGACGACAATCAATTTGAACTCACGGAAGAACGTGTTAAAAAATGGGTAGAAATCATTAAGCCTAGTCTTTCTTAAGCAAAAATATATGTGCCACACGCTTCTTAAGTGTGTGGCAAGTTCTTAATCACTTTTAACCTAATCTCTCGCTAACTCATTAAATTATTTTAACTTCCTATTTCTAGCAGCTAAAGCTGTCAAAACAAACAGTCCTGCCACAGCATAATACACCCACATAGGAATTGGTACAGGGTCACCCGCAGCGTAAGAGTGTAGACCTGAAAGATAATAATTCACACCAAAGTATGTCATAATGACAGCAGAGTAGCCCCAAGTTGCTGCCATATTAAATACAAAGTTAGACTTTAATGAAGGGACAAATCGTAAATGTAAAACTGTGGCATACACCAGTATAGTCACTGCTGCCCAAGTTTCTTTTGCATCCCAACCCCAGTAGCGTCCCCAAGACTCATTTGCCCAAACACCACCAAGAAAGTTACCTATAGTGAAGATAAACAGTCCGATGATGAGTGACATTTCAGAAAGGTTTGTTAGCTCCTTGATGGCACGGTCTATATTACTATGACCTTCTTTTCCTCTCATGACATAAAGTATCAATACCAGAAATGACAAGATAAACCCTAATCCAAAGAAACCATCACCAGAGATGATGGTAGCTACATGTATCATAAGCCAGTAAGAATTCAGTACAGGAACCAATGTAGTAATTTCTGGGTTAATAAAGCTCATATGTGCCACACCCATGGTAATACCTGCTAAAATTGCCGTACCTGCTAGTGCAAAAGGTGAGCGTCTTGCGAGCAATATACCTGCAAGGACCGTAGATGCTGCGATAACTACTATGGACTCATAAGCATTTGACCAAGGTGCATGTCCTGCAATGTACCATCTAAGTGCAAGCCCTGTGATGTGTATGGCAAAACCAATAAGCAATATAGCCCATGCGCCTTGCATAATCCATTTCATAGGAAAATTTGGTTTTAAGACATTAATAAATGCAAATACAAGTACTAGTATACCCATGAGTAAATACAAAGATACAAGCTTAGAAAATAACCCTAATTCATTGTATTTAATTTCCATTTTTATGTGGATTTGGCTTGGAAGTATCTCTGAGCCATGTTTTTTTTGTATTTTATGTAAACCTCTTAAAGCAATATCTGCATCAGCCCAATTACCTGTTTTAACACCTTTGGCTATCATCTGGAAATACGCAGAAATACTGATTCTTACTTCTTCTGCATACTTTGTTGGAAACTCTTTCATAGCATTCATAGGAGCCATCCATTTGTTATTTGCATCATTTGGTTTGGGGTATATACGTAAAATAGAACCTTGGTATACCATAAAGGAAACATTGACTCTTTCATCTATTTTGATAAGTTCTTTGTCATATTGAGATTGTTCTAAAGGTTTCTTTCGGCTAGCCTTTACAATGGCATCATAAATCTTATAACTACTGTCTTCTTTTCTGAAAAAATCAGAAAATTTAGCAAATTTAGTATCTTCAGAAAGTCCTATGTCTAAGGCTATTTTTTTATGCCCTACTTTAATCATATTAACATCCTGATAGACTTCAGGTTGCATAATCATGCCTAGCAGTACCTGTGTCGCATCTAAATTAAGTACAGATGACCTTCCTGTGATTTTTGACACTATCTCATGCGCCATAGTATCCATAGGTTTCATACGACCTCTATGGTCTTGGACTACAAGTTTTCCAAAGTCTTTTGCATGTGCTGCATCATAGGCTTTTATCATTTTACTTACTTTTGGACTTGCAGTGGGAGATGTAGCATGTACATTTTGTGGTGTAAAGGCTAAAAATGAAAATAGCAGCAATGCAGCTGCTGTGGTTTGTATTTTTCTTACATTTTTTAGTAGTTTTCTAAAACGACCATTGACAGCAAATAAAGACCATAGCATACCTATAGTCATAAGTATGTAGCCTATATACGTAGGCCAAGTGCCAGGGTCATGATTGACTGAAAGTACTGTACCTTTCTCATCTGGGTCATAAGAAGACTGGAAGAAACGGTAATTTCTATGGTCGAGTACATGGTTCATGAAAATCTTATAGGGCATGGTAATATTTTGTTCTTTGTCTATTAGTACCACGTCAGAAGCATAAGAAGCAGGTGTCATGGAACCTGGGTAACGCTCCATTGTAAATTTTTTAAGTTTTATAGAAAAAGGTAAATCTATATTCTTTACTCCCACACGCATCTTAATATCTACGCCAGACAAGTTAAACTTTTTTAAAGCCCCTACTCTACCTTGGTATGCTTTAAAGTCAATCACTTTACTTTCATCTCCCACTGATACCTGAAGCCTAATAAGCTCAGGTATGCCTCCTTTGGTCTTGTAGTCATTGGAAAACATTTTTAAAGTTGATTTTTTATGAATATCTTTCAAAACCACTGCATTTCCCCCAAATTGATAAAGCATTCTTAGCGTAAAATCATCTTCACCATCTTTTATTTCACCTGATGCTTTCGTGTCCATATTCAGTGTTTGCAATAAGTATGGAAAATGAAGACTTAAATTATCAATCTCCCCTTTTATTAAGAAGGTAGGTTTGTCTTTAAGCTCTTCTCTAGGCTCGTAAGCAATGTAAAAAGACCCAAAATCTTTTCTCTCTCCTTTGCTAAAGTAATGTATCTTCCCTTGTCCACCAGCAGACACTTTTAATTCTAGCATGTCTTTACCTTTTTCATCAGGTACAATTTTCTCTTGTACCGTAGGAAGGTACTTCAATAACTCTATGTTTACCTCTGCATTTTTCAAAGGAAGTGTAACATTCAAAGTATTTTTACTCATGCTAGAAAGATATAACATTTTTTCAAATTCATTTTGCGTTTCGTCATCACTCACAACAATTTGCAGTACCTTTTCTGCTGAGACCATAGTATTACTCGTACCACCTTCACGTATATGCATCACACCCTCGTATCCAAGGTAACGTGTAAGTGCCGCACCAATAGCAATAATGAGGAATGAAAAGTGAAATAAAAATACCGCAGGTTTTGACTTCCATGTTTTATTTTTAAAAATATGGTACACAACAATAGCAGTAAAATACGCCAAAAACACTTCAAACCATTTTGTTTTATAGACTAAAGCTTGTGCCGTTTGAGTACCGTAGTCATTTTCTATAAATGTAGCACCTCCTGCGATAATCGCAAATAAAAACAGCATTAAAACTGCCATTTTCATAGAAAAAATATACTTCATTAAAGAATCCTTGGATAAATATTAATATTATAACTGATGTTAGCCAATCACTTGTTAATTAAGTTTATTTATGTCCTATTTGATAGAGCAAAAAAGAGGAGTGTTACATTAGAGATGCCCTAAAGCTCAATAGTTTCATACGCTGCTTTTTTTAAACGATTCATTATTGCAAGACCTAAATCTTTTTCTTCAAGCCCTTCTACTATGATAATATCTATATTTGTATGGTCAAATTCCCTAAACTGTGCAAATAAATTTTTAGCAATATAATTATAGTCATTACCCATTATTCTCAGCATATCTGCCTTGTAATCATAAGCGTTATTCTTTAACATTAATGCCACTTGTTTATTCTGATTTTTATAGCTAAGAAGTAGCTCTTCTATTTTAGATTTTATCTTTTTTTCTTTCCCCACAATCAAAATAACTTTTGCTTTTGGTGCATAATGTCGGTATTTCATTCCTGGAGACTTAACAGCGATTTGTTCTGATTTCTCTCCTGTATTGCTAGGAGGCACTACAATCTTCCCTGCTATAGTCTCCAATGCCTCAATACCAATAGCACCGGGACGCAATAGTTCAAGAGGAGTGCTTGTGAGGTTAAGCACCGTAGACTCAAGACCAATGTTTGTTTCTCCTCCATCGACAATAACATCTACTCTTCCATCTAAATCATGCACGACATGCGCTGCTAAAGTGGGGCTTGGTTTTCCCGATAGGTTAGATGATGGTGCAGCTATAGGTACACTCGCTTGCTCAATAAGTGCTAAAGCAATGGCACTATTTGGCATCCTAATAGCTACAGTATTGAGACCTCCTGTAACTATGTCAGGAACTATGTCAGACTTTTCAAATATAAGAGTTAAAGGGCCAGGCCAAAATTTTTGCATTAATTTTTCAGCTATTTGGGGGACTTCTTTTACAAGTTTTAAAAGGTCTTCTTTCTTGGAAATATGCACAATAAGTGGATTATCAGAAGGTCTTCCTTTAGCTTCAAATATTTTTTGGATAGCTCTAGCATTTAAGGCATTTGCTCCTAAACCATAAACTGTCTCAGTAGGAAAAGCAACTAAGCCACCTTCCTTTAGTGCCTTTGAAGCTACTTTTATTTTTGCTTTTATTTTTTCTTGGTCTATCTCATTTTTATCAATTTTGATTATTTGTGTGTTTATTATTTTCATTATTTTTATCGTCTTAGGGATTACAAAAGTTGCACTGTCCAGGGTCAGCAAACTCGCCATATTTTAGCGTCTTCTTTTTCTCTTGATAGGCACAAGAAGCACAAGAAAATATCTCAAATTTTACCAGTGCCGTGGGCATACTACAAACTCGACAAGGAAGACCTTTTTCAACATCAGTCAATACAAAACCTGGTCTTTTACATTCTGGACATTTTGAGTGTATATTTTGTATTAAATCTTCTGTTGCCTTTTGTATAGCCTTCATTCGTGTTGGGTTTTTATATGCACGCATATCTGTTTCTATAAAAACTTTAGAGCTAAAAGGCAAAGACAAAATCTTGTTAAAAGCAGTCTTCAAATCATCTATATTTTGGATGTTTTTATATAAAAACCATTTTCCTTTTTCACTTCTTCGGACAATAACACCATGTTCAGGAAAGCCACATTTCTTGGCAAAATTAAGAGCTTCCTCTATGGTTGAGACATATTTTCCATCAAGGTTTGTATCTAAAGTACGATAATGTCCTTTGATTTCAAGATTATTTTTTTTATCTATAAAAAGTACTAACTCTAAATTGGACTGCACAAAAGGCATAGAAGGATGCACACCAAAGCTACCCTCACTAGCAACACCCAAGTCACAGCCAGACATTTCCATAGCAGCCTGTAATTTTGCTCTTGCAGCTTGCAGCATATTGCCTGAACGTTTAATATCTCTAGTGAAGGTTCCAAATTTATCACTATTAAAATCACCCAATACCAAACATTCTACACCAAGCACATTTTCCAATATTGGTTGCATGAGTAATTCTTTTTGATGCATAGTAGCAATAACAAGTTTTCTGTTTTTAAATAATGGGGACATGATATGCATTATATTATATTTATACTATTGAGCCACTTTCAAATTCCAAAGAAACTCAGAATATCAGCTAAACTTCTTTAAACCTAGGATGATTTAAAGTATTTTGTTACTAATCTATAGGGACGAATAAGAGGGTAAAGAAATGCTAAATTTTTTGCTAGTTGTACAAAAACAAAGTCATCGAATTTTGGAGAGAAAAGTCCTCTCCAAGCAAAATGAAGTTGGTCAGAAAGATTTTCTCTCATACTCCAAAGTAGTCTAAATGTATTGTAGCTTTTTTCTCTTTGTTTGCTTTTTGAAAAGTTTATTTTGATGATTTTTGAAATGAGTTTAGGTATTTCTGTATCTTTGGCTATCTCTTTTTGTATCATCTCTGGCAAGATCAATCTAAAGAACTGTTGGGATAGGGTTAAGCCAAGAAAAAGCATACGTCTAATACCTAAATTAT
The DNA here is from genome assembly GCA_964514765.1 of uncultured Sulfurovum sp. Classification (GTDB taxonomy): domain Bacteria; phylum Campylobacterota; class Campylobacteria; order Campylobacterales; family Sulfurovaceae; genus Sulfurovum. The sequence continues at coordinate 2,821 of CAZEUM010000001.1, read as the reverse complement.
CGGCTTCTTTCAATAAGTATTCCCAGTCTATATTTGGATTTTCTTTGATTGTTTTATCGATATCGCATATCCATTCTAGGCGTTCAAAAAGATGTTTTGATCCATGTGCACAAAGGTAGAGGATAAGCTGTTCTGTTGGTAGTACAGGTATAGCTACTTGATTTATGTGGATAAAGGTGGGATGTTTCCATATAATTTTTTCCTCCCAGTTAATGGCGTAATTTTTTGACAGTAATTCCCAGTGTACTTCTGTAAACACACCATTAGAAGGATGTTGTAGCCCTATCACATTGACAGCAGAAAAAAATATCTCTTTTGTTCCTTCTTTAAGAACAATTTCGGGAATATAATGTTTTTGATTTAAAATATCAATCATCTTTGCTTGGTCTTCTTTTCTAATAAGAATATCAAGGTCGCCAAACTGTCGTAAAGTAATGTCTCCATATGCCATTTGTGCCAAAGTAGGACCCTTAAACGCAAGGGCTTTGATGTTGTTCTCTTTGAGAAGTTTTATAATGCAGATGAGTTCTGCTGACATGAGCATATTACGTTGAGCAATTTTTGTGTAGTACATTTTGAGCTGAGGAAGTATTTCATCTAGGAAAGGCTGTTCTTTACTCCCTTTTTTCGTATTTTTGATGGGGGTTTCGACAGTTAGTGCTAGAAATACTTTGTATACAAGCGGTAGAATGCCATGCTTATAGGCTAGGGTAATGACATTATGTAAAGAAGTATTTTGAGTTTTAATAAAAGCTCGGATGAAATCAATATCATCTTCGGATTGAACTGTTTGACAGCAGGCAATAAGTAGCTTAATTTCTTGGGAAAGATTGCTTTTTTTGAATATAATATGTTCATTGTTGGGTTCTTTTTGCATAATGGATTGTATTATAGCGTGAAGATCCCAAATAATGAAATGGAAAAATACCAAAACTTGTAGATTGCACCAACATGGTATCCAGCTAAACAGTTAAATAGGGTATTCACTTAGTGGGGTAATATAATTAAGACTCATAATTTAAATACAAATAGAGAAGCCTTGCTTTACTCTAAATCTGGTTTTGCTGTACTAAGGGTACTTGGTGGAAGTTGAGGGTAAGTAATTTCTGGTTTTGTACCTGTTAGAGCATTTAGAAAAGTAAGAATTTTTCTGGATTCATCGTCTGAAATATTTATGCCAAGTTGTGTTCTACCCATTTCTTGTATGGCTTCTTTTAGACTCCAAATCGCACCATTATGAAAATAAGGTGCTGTTTCTATAATATTTCTAAGTGTAGGTGTCTTTATAAGTCCATCTTTGTTTCCTTTAAAGTCACCAATAGCACTATATTTATATTTTCCAACTACAGGAAAGGCTTGCATGCTACCTCCTAGTGCAATACCAGTATGGCAGGCAGTACATCCTTTGTCAATAAATACATTAAGACCTTCTTTTTCACTATTGCTTAGTGCGTCTATATTTCCATGCAGAAAACTGTCAAATCTAGAGGGTGTCACTAAAGTTCTTTCAAACATAGCTATTGTAGAAGCAATAGTTTCAAAATTAATTTTGATATTTTTCCCATAGGCTTTTTGAAAAGATTCTTTATACGCAGGTATGGAGTTAATTTTTTCTTCTACCAATGCTTCGGATGAAGCCATCTCTGGTGCTGCTAGTATTGGACCTTGTGCTTGATCTTCTAAATTTGGACTTCTTCCATCCCAAAATTGTGCATCAAAAAAGACTGCATTATAAACGGTAGGAGAGTTAAGGTGATGAGGACTTTTAGTCCATTTGTGCCCTACTGAAGCAGGAATACCATCTACTCCTCCTAGTCCTAAATGGTGACATGTATTACAGGAGATAATACCACTTTTCGAAAGTCTAGGATCAAAAAATAGTTTTTTTCCTAAAGAAACCTTTTCCTCATTGAGTAGACCTTTGGGGTCAATCAATTTTTTTAATGCAATTTTATCTGCAGGTATTGCCTGAAGACCAGCTTCTTTTGCTTTTTTTTAAGTAAATTACCTTCTGCAAGCACTAATGACGTTGAGAAAAGTACAATATTTACCAAGGGCAGTGTTTTCATTTATTGTCCTTATTATTAATATAAACCAAGTATAGAATGTATTTTATTAAAGGATAATTAATATTATTTTTTTAGGACATATCTAAAAATACCACCAAATAATCAAATCACATTAGAAAGCCTAAATCTGTCAAGTATTGCGTATATTACAAAAACTAAATACCATCATAAACTGGGAAATATAATACAGCAAACAGTGCCTATAAATCAGAAGAGATAGAAACATATCTTTGCTACCATAACCTCATAAATGCATAATGCCCTAGATCCTAAAGCCATTGGCTCAGAAAGGCTAAGCTCTCTCATAGGACTTGTCAATCTAACCTATAACCTAGCAAGATATGAGCAATGGGTAAGATTACAAAAGGTAAAAGTGAAAAATATTTAGGATTTGTTATTCATCAGTCAATAAAATTAGCCTCTACTGCCCTGACCACCATTACGGCTGTCACGTCCACCGCCAGAACGACCATTTCTACCATGACGGCTACCACCGCCTCCACCAGATCTGTTTCCACGGTATCCACCACCACTGCCACCGCCACCGCGTCTACGGTTACGACCTCCACCACCTCCAGCATTTCCACGGTTTTGCATGGCACGTTCCATAAGAAGTGTTATCTCTTCAAGACCAAGACCGATGTTGTCTTTTCCTTTTACAAAGTTCTCTTCTTGTACCAATGAAGCAAGAAGATGGGCAATAGTCACGATGTCTAAGTCATGCTGAAGTGTTTTCACAAGATTAATAGCAT